>NZ_JBFBBE010000011.1:76453-156686 GCF_040682555.1 Streptomyces sp. NPDC051172 | reverse complement strand
GACCGAACGCGCGGAGGCGCGAAGCGCTGAGCACGATCGGTCTCTCGACACCGGCGCGCCCCCTCCGGCTCCCTCCCGGCCGGTGTCCGGCGGTGCAGTGGGCGTTGGAGGGCCTGTACCGCCGGCCGGTCGACCGTCGAAACGCCGTTGGGCGCGGCCTCTGACCGACTTGCTTCCGGATGTCGGTCACTCGGTGGCGATGGCCCGCAGGACGTCCAGGCGGGCCGCCCGTCGGGCCGGGCGCAGGCCCGCCAGGGCGCCGGCTGCCAGGCCCACCAGGGCCACGATCGCGAGCTGCGTGGGCGGGATCGCGAAGGCGAAGGCGCTGTCGCCGGCGCCGTCCGAGGCCTTGACCAGTACCCAGCCGAGGAAGGTGCCCAGGCCGAGGCCGCCGGCCGTGCCGAATGCGGCGACGAGGACCGACTCCCAGCGGACCATGGCCCGCAGTTGGCGGCGGGTCTGGCCGACGGCCCTGAGCAGGCCCAGTTCGCGGGTGCGTTCGTGGATCGCCAGGGTCAGGGTGTTGGCGATGCCGAGCAGTGCGATGAGGACCGCGAGGGCGAGCAGCGCGTAGACGAGGGTCAGCATCATGTCGATGCCGCCGGCCGAGGACTGTGCGTACTCGCTGCGGGTCTGGACCTCGGGGCTGCCGTACCGGTCGGCGACCCTCTGCACGGCGGCCTTGCCCGCGTCCGTACTCACGCCGGCCTTGAAGGATACGGCGACCAGGGTGTCGGAGTCCTGGGTGCGGTGCGGGGCCCAGGCGGCGCGGGTGATGACGTAGTCCCCGGCGAGGTCGGACTGGCCGTAGACCGCCCGGACGGTGAAGGTCCGCTTCTTGCCGTCGGTGAAGGCGAGTTGGGCCCTGTCGCCGGTGGACAGGTGCTGCTTGTCGGCTTCCGCCCTGGTGAGGGCGATGCCGTCGGTGCCGAGGGCGCGGAGTGAACCGTCGACCTTGCCGAGGTCGAAGGTGCGCTCCAGGGCGACGGGGTCGGTGACGGTCAACGCGCGTCCCCTGCCGTCGACTTTCGCCACTCCGCGGCCGAGGCCCACGGCCGTGTCGACCTCGGGGAGTTGTTGTATCGCGCCGGCGAGCCGGGGGCTCAGGCCGCTGCCGCCCGCGCCGAAGGACGGAGTGCTGACGGCGACGTCGCCGGCGAAGGACCGGGACACGGTCTGGTCCATGGTGGCCTTCAGCGAGGCGCCGAAGACGGTGAAGAGAGAGACGACTGCTACGCCGATCATCAGGGCGCTCGCGGTGGCGGCCGTCCGCTTGGGGCTGCGCAGGGCGTTGCGGCGGGCGAGACCCCCGGTGACGCCGCGGAGTTTGTCGAGTGGGCCGCCGAGGATGCGTACGGCCGTGGTCGAGGCGACCGGGCCGAGGACCACGAACGCCACCAGGGCCAGTACGGCGCCGGCTCCTGCCATCCAGATGGACGGTGAGACGAGCACTCCGCTGAGCGTGGTGGCTACGGCGAGGGCGGCGACACCCATGCCGGTGACGGCGCGGGTGCGGGAGACGCCGGAGGTGTCGACGGCCGTCTCGCGCAGGGCGGCCAGCGGGGCGGTGCGGCCGGCGCGTGCGGCGGGCAGCAGCGCGGAGCCCAGGCAGACCACGATGCCGACGGCGAGCGGAAGCGTCATGGACAGGGCGCTGATGACCAGGTTGCCGTCGGGGAAGGGGAATCCGATCGCCGGGAACAGGGCCTGCAGTCCGGCGGCGATGCCGATGCCGCCCGCGAGGCCCGCCGCCGAGGCGGTCATGGCGACGGCCGTGGCCTCGATCAGGGTCGTGGCGGTGACCTGGCGGCGGGAGGCGCCGAGGGCGCGCAACAGGGCGTTCTCGCGGGTGCGTTGGGTGACGACGATGGCGAAGGTGTTGTGGATGGAGAAGGTCGCGACGAGGAGGGCGATGCCGGAGAAGACGAGCAGGAAGGTGGTGAAGATGGTCAGGAACTGGCTGGAGATCATGTCGGTGTTCTCCTGCGCCGAGGCCTGACCGGTGATGGCCTCAACTCCCTTGGGTAGTACGGGGCTCAGGCGGTCGACGAGTTCCTTCTCGCTGACGCCCGGGCCTGCCCGCACCTTGATGCTCGCCGCCTCGCCGGGGCGGGCGGTGAGGTACTTCTCGGCGTCGGCCCGGGTCATGCCGGTGAAGGTCACCTGTGCCATGCCGTCCTCGCCGCCGAAGGTCGCCAGGCCGACGATGGTCACCTTGACCGGGTCGGGGGTCCGGAGGGTGGTGGTGTCGCCGATCTTCAGATGGCCCTTCTTCGCAGCGCCGCGGTTGACGACGACCTCGCCGGACTGCTGCGGGACGCGGCCCACGGCGAGTCGGTACGGGTTGAGCTTGGCGTCGGGGATCCAGTTGCCTGCGAGGGTGGGCGGGCCCTTGCCACCGATGGGCTCGCCGTTCTTGCCGACGAGTTGGCCAGCGCCCTCGATGTCGGGTGCGGCGGCCGCGACCCCGGGTACCTGTTCGAGGGTGTTCACCAGGGCCGTGTCGACCGGCCGGCGCACGCCCTGGCTCTCGCCCGGTGTGGTGATGGCGTCCGCGCTGCGGACGACGGCGCCCGTGCCGCTGGTCGCGTTGCCGAACATCGAGTCGAAGCCGGCGCGCAGCGTGTCGCCCATGACGAGGGTGCCGGCCAGGAAGGCGACGCCGAGGAACACGGCGAGAAAGGTGCCGGCGAAGCGCCGCTTGTGGTCGCGCAAGGAGGACACGCTCAGGCGTACGGAGGCGTTCATGAGGGCACCTCGAAGGCTTTCATGCGGTCCAGGACCCTGTCGGCGGTCGGGGATTCCATACGGTCGACCAGGCGTCCGTCGGCGAGGAAGACGACCACGTCGGCGTGGGCGGCGGCGACCGGGTCGTGGGTGACCATGACGACGGTGCGGGAGGTCTGGCGCACGGCGCGGCCGAGCAGGCCGAGGACCTCCTCGCCGGAGCGGGAGTCGAGGTTGCCGGTGGGCTCGTCGGCGAAGACGACGTCGGGCTGCCCGGCGAACGCCCGTGCCACGGCGACGCGTTGCTGCTGCCCGCCGGAGAGTTCGGCGGGCCGGTGGTGCAGGCGGTCGCGCAGGCCGACGACGTCGATGAGCGCCTCGATCCACTCCGGGTCGCCCCGGCCGCCGGCGAGGTCCAGCGGCAGCGTGATGTTCTCCGCGACGCTCAGCGTCGGCACCAGGTTGAACGCCTGGAAGACGAAGCCGACGCGGTCGCGGCGCAACAGGGTCAGACGACGGTCGTCGAGACCGCCGAGGTCGGTGTCGCCGACGTACGCGGCGCCCGCGCTGAGCGTGTCGAGGCCGGCCGCGCAGTGCATCAGGGTGGACTTTCCGGAGCCCGAGGGCCCCATGATCGCGGTGAAGCGGCCGACCGGGAAGTCGACGCTCACCCCGTCCAGGGCCCTCACCTCGGTGTCGCCGCGGCCGTACACCTTCACGGCGTCGACGACCCGGGCGGCCGTACGGACGGCGGTCGTGGTGCTCACGCCGCACCGCCCTTGGTGCGGCCGAACTGCTCGTCCAGCACGGACAGTCGGCGCCAGTACTCGTCCTCGTCGATCTCACCGGAGGCGAAGCGGCGGCCGAGCACCGCAAGGGGTGAGTCGCCGGAGGGGCGGGTGTCCCCCATGGCCCGCCACGGGCCACCGCGGCCGCGCCACACGGTGCGGCGCAGGACGGTCACGACTCCGATCACGACGGCCGCCCAGATCAACGGGAAGAAGAGGATCCACGGTCCGGGGCCGCCGTGCCAGTCTGCGAAGGTCTGCATCTCGGGTCATCTCCTGGGTGGGTCTGTGGTGCGTCTTGTGGTGATGCCTCGAGGGTCCCGCCGGGGAGGGGTCCGGGTCGTCGTACGGCCAGCGGCAGTGCGTGTACCTCCCGGGGAGTAGGCGGGGTCGTGGCCGCTGCTCCCAAAAGGGCTCGACTTCTGTACCTACTAGTATGTACAGTCAGGGCATGAGCACCTCGGAGAGCACCTCGGACCGGCTGATCGAGTCCACCCGTGAGCTGCTGTGGGAGCGCGGTTACGTGGGCACCAGCCCCAAGGCGATCCTGGAGCGCTCGGGCGCCGGACAGGGCAGCATGTACCACCACTTCAAGGGCAAGCCGGATCTCGCCCTGGCGGCGATCCGGCGGACCGCCGAGGAGTTGCGGGCCACCGCCGAGGGAGTACTGGGCGGGCCGGGAACGCCGTACGAGCGCATCCAGGCCTATCTGCGGCGCGAGCGTGACGTGCTGCGCGGCTGCCCCGTCGGGCGGCTGACGATGGACCCGGACGTCATCGCCAGTGACGAGCTGCGCGCGCCGGTCGACGACACACTCGACGCGATCCGGGAGCTGATCGCCGGGATCGTCGAAGAGGGCAAGGAGCAGGGGCAGTTCGCGCCCTCGCTGGACGGCGAGGAGATCGCCGCGACCGTCCTCGCGACCGTCCAGGGCGGTTATGTCCTCGCCCGCGCCTCCGGCTCCCCCGCCGCCTTCGACACCGGCGTCCGAGGGCTGCTCTCCCTTCTCGCCCCGCGTTAGGAGTTCAGATCTGTGCACATCACCAGGAAGCGCCCCGACACCAGGCCGGGCCCGGCGGAGAACTTCACCGGCTCGGTGTGGCTCGACGAGATAGCCGCGCCCGCGGCCCCGTCCCGGCTGCGCATGTTCAACGTCCACTTCGCGCCCGGCGCCCACACCGCCTGGCACCGCCATCCGCACGGTCAGGTGCTGCACGTCCTGGAGGGCGAGGGCCTGGTGCAGCGCAAGGGCGGTGCGCCGGAGTCGATCCGCGCGGGCGACACCGTGTGGATCGAGCCGGACGAGTGGCACTGGCACGGCGCCGGGCCGCGCACCTTCATGACGCATCTCGCGGTCGTCGAGGCCGCCGAGGACGGCACCACCACGGAGTGGGACGCGCACGTGGATCCCGAGGACTACCCCGCGAACGGCTCTTCTGCCTGAGGAGGCATCCGATGCACGCCATGCAGTACGAGTTGACGCTGCCCGCCGACTACGACACGGGCATCATCCGCGGCCGTGTCGCCCGCATCGGGCATCTGCTGGACGACTGGGAGGGCCTGGGCTTCAAGACGTATCTCCTGCGGCAGCGCGGCGTGAACGGCTCACCGGTCAACCAGTACGCGCCGTTCTACCTGTGGAACACCATGGAGGGCATGAACACCTTCCTGTGGGGCGGCGCCTTCCAGGGGCTCAGCAACGACTTCGGGCGCCCCTCGGTCCGGCAGTGGACCGGTCTGGCGTACGAGGAGGGCGGCGCCCCACGCTCACGGGCACGGTTCGCGGTGCGGCGGCGTCAACCGGTGCCCGAGGGCGTGGTGTTGGCCGACGTCATGGCGGACGCGGCGCAGGAGACCGCGCGGCTGGCCGGCGAGGACGGCGCGGTGCTTGCGGCGGCGGCCGTGGACTCGAGTCGCTGGGAGCTCGTCCACTTCTCCCTGTGGGAGCACGACACGCCGAAGGCCGACGGCGATGTGTTCGAGGTGCTGCATCTGTCGGCGCCGGGGCGTGAGAAGTTGCCGCGCGGGCGGCAGTGGTGAGCCGTGTTCGTACGGTGCTCGGGGATGTACGGCCCGAGGACCTCGGGGTGTGCGACGCGCACGACCATCTCTTCCTCCGCAGCCCGCAACTGCCCGGCCGGGAGCTGAACGACGCCACCGCCGCCCGGGCCGAGTTGGAGGCGTTCCGTGCGGCGGGCGGGGCGAGCGTCGTCCAATGGACCCCGCTCGGGATGGGCCGGCGGGCCGCCGACCTGCCCCTCCTCTCCCGGGCGGCCGGTGTGCACGTGGTCTGCGCGACCGGACTGCACCAAGCCGCCCACTACGCGCCGGAGTTGCTCGACGAGCTGCGCGGCAGGCTCGCCGACGTGTTCGTCTCCGAACTCACCGAAGGCATCGGCGCGTCGGGCGTCCGCGCCGGCCTCGTCAAGGTGGCGGGCGGCTTCCATGCGCTCGACGCGCACGCCCGCTGGACCATGACCGCGGCGGCCGAGGCCCACCATGCGACGGGGGCGCCGATCGCCGTCCACCTGGAGATGGGCACGGGCGCGCTCGACGTACTGGACCTGCTGTGCGGCGAGTTGGGCGTCCCGCCGGAGCACGTGATACTCGGCCACCTCAACCGCTCCCCCGACCTTGTCATCCAGCGCCAGGCCGCGGAGGCGGGCTGCTGGCTGGCCTTCGACGGCCCGTCCCGCACCCACCACACCACCGACTGGCGCATGCCGGACGCGGTACGGGCCCTCGCCGAGGCGGGCTTCGGGCACCGGCTGCTGCTCGGCGGGGACACGGTGGTCAAAGGGGCGCGGTCGGTCGACGGCGGCCCGGGGATGCCGTATCTGCTGCGCAGGATCCGACCACGGCTCGCGCGGGAGCTGGGCGAGGAACTGATGAACCGCGTCCTCACGGACAACCCGGGCCGGGCGTTCGCCGTCGAGTGGCGCTGAGCGGCAAGGGTGCACCAACCGCTGATGCCCTTGGTGGAGTCGCTCGGCATCCCGCCGACGACCACTTCCAGATCCCGGTCGGGCAAGACGGCACCAACAGCACGCTGCGGTACGGCAGTTGTCTCGGCGTGCAGCCGGCCAAGACATCGTCGACGAGTCGGCCGACTGGTCACTCGGTCACGGCGTGGCGCAGTACCCGGACGCGGCCGGTTCCTTACCGGTCGCATCAACGGCAGAGTTCGTCCAGGTCCTCGCAGAAGGCAGGGAACTCGGCCTGCGCCTCGGTGACGATCTCCCGGGCGGTCCGGCGCGGGGTGGTGGCATGTCGCTCGGCCAGTTCGGTCAGCGTCGAGTTGGGGCGGGCCTCGCGCTGCTCGTACTCGATGACCTCCATCGGGCCCAGGCCGTCGGCCAGCACCCACAGGAAGTCCGAGAGGCTTCCGGCGATGACGCCCCGCTCTCCCTCCGACCCCAGGAACACCACGGGCTGTTCGGCGAGGGGCCGCCCGGGCCGCGCGCACCAGAGGGCGGCGAGGCCTCCGGTGCCGTCCTGGCCGAAGACCCGGTAGGCGGCGCCGTCCAGCTCGTGGTTGCCGGTCCAGTGACGGATCCAGTCGGTGGTCTCCTCCGCGGAGTCGAAGGCCTCGTAGGGCTCGAAGTCGATGCCCTCGCCGTCGTCGTAGTCGAACTCCACCTCGGCAACGGCGGCCAGAGCGGGCGGAAGTCGGCGGTCGTCGCCGGTCGTCTCGATCATGGGTGCAGGCTAATCGGCGCCACTGACAACGTCCCTGGGCGCTGTCGCCCCCAGGAAGAGCTCGTCCGCCTTGCCATGGCGCAGGCCCTGCTCGGCGGGCGCGGCCTTCAGCCCGGCACGCTCAGGGGTAGAGGCCGGCGCGAAAGGTGAACGAGACGAGTTGTGCTCGATCACGTGCGCCGACCTTCGTCATGGCCCGCACCGCATGCGTCTTCACGGTGAACGGCGACACGGACATCTGGGCCGCGATCTCGTCGTTGCCGAGACCGCTGGCGACGAGGACGACCACGTCCCGCTCCCTGGGCGTCAGAGCGGCGAAGCGGCTCAGCAGTTCCTGGTCGATCACCGGGGGCGGACTGTGGGTCATGTGACCGATGAGCGCGGCCGTCGCAGCGGCCGACAGCGCACCGCCACCACCGACGACCTCGGTGATTCCGGCGACGAGTTCAGCAGGGCTCACGGTCTTGCTGAGGAAACCGTTGGCGCCCGCGCGAAGGGCGGCGAGAACGATGTCGTCCTGGTCAAAAGTGGTCAGCACGATCACCCGCATCTCTTCGGCCGGGTGCTCTCTGCGGATCCGGCGGGTCGCTTCGACACCGTCGATGCCTGGCATACGGATGTCCATCAGGACGAGGTCGACGGGGTGGTCCCGCAGGTGGGGGACGACCTGGAGTCCATCGGAGAGATCAGCCACGACCGCGAGACTCGGGTCGAGCCGAAGCATCGCCCGGATCCCGGCCCTGATCTCGGCCTGGTCGTCGACGATCAGAATCCGCGTGGTCATACGGCGGCTCCCAGAGGGCTGAATTCCGCATGGACCCGGAATCGCCCGTCGTCACTGTCGATCGTCAGTCGCCCGCTGGAGGACTCGACGCGTTCGCGCATCCCGACGAGTCCGAGTCCGCTGCCCGAGCCGGATCCGCGCGGTGAGTGACCGACGCGGTTCTCTACGGTGACGCAGATCCTGCCGTTGCGCTCGCGCACGTCCACCGTCGCCGCCCCCTCTCCATGCCGGTAGGCATTCGTGAGTGCTTCCTGAACGACCCGGTAGACCGTCACGCCGACGCTGGGTTCCACAAAGCCGGCGGGGATGTCGATGGAGGGCCGGACGTCCAGGCCGATGCTCTCGAAAGAGGCGACAAGACCTTCCAGGCCGCTGAGCGCCGGGGTCGGCCGGAGCGCCTCGTCGTCGGAGATCTCGTCCGAGAGGCGCAGGAGCGTGAGGATCCGTTGCGTTTCCACGACGACGGTGCGGGCGCTCGACCTGGCTGACACGAGGGCCTGCCGGGCGGACTCTGCCTCCTCGGGCAGCCCGATCTCCGCGGCACCGAGGTGCATGCTCAGCATCGCGACCTGGTGGCCGATGACGTCGTGGAGGTCCCGGGCAATGCGGAGTCGTTCCTCGGTCACCCGTCGCGTGGCTTCGATCTCGCGGGTGGCGACGGCGCTCTCCGCCCTTTCCTCCAGAGTGCGCCAGTGCTCTCGATGGATGCGCAGCGCGGCCCCTGTCGCCCCTCCCCCTACGGCTGAGAAGAGTGCGGCGGCTCCCACGATCGCGCCGCCACGGAATCCTCCCACCGTCATGAACGCCCCCAGGAAGAACGCCGCCACAATGCCGGTTGCGACCAGCGGCTGTTTTCCCCTGAGGGTGACCGAGAACAGCACGAGCACTGCCATCATCCACACCGACAGGGGGTCGTGGCCCACCGCTGTGACGGCGAAGGACGCCGCGCTCGCCGCGACCAGTCCTGCCCACGGCCGCCACCACGACAGGGCGACACCGCCACCGGCGAGGAGCACGGAGAGGGCCGTCGGCCACTCCGACCCTCGCAGGATCACTGCCACGATCTGGCCGGTGAACACCAGCGCGGCCACCGAATAGGCGGCGAGGCGCAGCGCCTCGGGGCGGCGGACCCACAGGGGTGCCACAGGACCGTCGTGATTGTTCCGTGCCTTGCCCATGGCCTGATTCTCGTGCACATGTGCTGCGGCCGTGTACTTCGAACGATGTAGACGGCAGGCCCGGGCGGGGCGGGGCGGCGGGGACGGCAGAACTCGTTCGATCCAAGGTCGATGGCAGAACTACTTCGTTCGAAGTACGCGGCCCCTTCCGAGGCCGCTGAGACTCCTCATCGAGGCGACCGTCTCACACCACCACGATCACAAACGGGACACCCGATGACTCAGACCGCTGTGACTTCGAGTACGACCACGACCATGACGACGTCCTCCGCCGGGCTCCGACGGCTCCACCTGATCCGAGTCGCCTTCTCCCTGATCTGGGTGGCACTCGTCGTCACGACCTCCGCCTCGCTCGTGTCGCCGGACAGGCCCACGACGATCGCGGCCGTGCTGCTCGTCATCTACCCCCTGTGGGACGTCATCGCCACGCTCCTCGAGCGTCGCATGGCAGGCGACGGCTCCACGGACCGCGTCGGCACCACCAACATCGCTGTCGGCCTCGCCACCGTCGCCGGGATGATCGCCGCCGTCTTCACCACCATCGGGACGACCCTGCTCGTGTTCGGCATCTGGGCCCTCCTTTCCGGGGCGATCCAGCTCGCCGTGGCGATCCGGCGCCGACGCACCGTCGGTGCCCAGTGGCCCATGGTCATCAGCGGCGGACTGTCCGTCCTGGCCGGTATCTCCTTCGCTGCCATGTCCGCCTCGGCGACCAGCAGCCTGTCCTCCGTCGCCGGATACTCGGCCTTCGGTGCCTTCTGGTTCCTCGTCTCCGGCATCGCCCTGAGCATCCGCGGCCGACGCGAAAAGCATTGACCGTCGACCGCCGGAGCCACCGCACCGGCCCGCGCCGGACCAGCGGTCGTACGCGTTCAGGGATCGGGCGACCGGGCGGGCCTTGCAGGCGTCGCCCAGACATCGGGCCCATCCGGCCAGGACACGGAGATGTCCACGGACGGCCGCAGTTTCACCGCCGCGGCCAGGGACTCGTGCACCGGATGAATGCCGAAGGCCGTCAACAGGGCTTTGTCCGCCGGGCGTTCGGCTGCCGAATGCCCGGCAGCCAGGTGGGCGATCTTGCTCTTAGGCCGACTCGCGACCGGAGGTGGCCTGTGAACCGGACGGTCACGAAGGGCTGTTGACGCCGGTCGCCCTGGGCTGCGGCACCGGCGTGGTCCGGCCCCGTGGAGCCTGTGAGCCGCCGCGGGGTCTCAGCCGAGCTTGGCGTACTCGACGGCGATGCGCGCGCCGAGCCGGGCGTTGTTCTTGACCAGCGCGATGTTGGTGCGCAGGCTCTCGCCGCCGGTGAGCTCGACGATCCGGCCGAGGAGGTAGGGGGTGGTGTCCTTGCCGGTGATGCCCGCCTTGTCCATCTCGACGAGGGCCTGGGCGATGACGCCGTCCATGCGCTCGGCCGGGACCTCCTCGTCCTCGGGCACGGGGTTGGCGATGCTGACGCCGCCGGGGATGCCGAGGTCCCAGCGGGCGTGCATCACGGCGGCGATCTCGGCGGGCGAGTCCACGCGCATGGGTGAGGCGAAGCCGCTGCGGCGCGAGTAGAACGCCGGGAACTCGTCCGTGCCGTAGGTCAGGACCGGGACGCCCAGGGTCTCCAGGGTCTCCAGGGTCAGGCCGATGTCGAGGATGCTCTTGACGCCCGCGCTGATCACCGCGACGCCGGTCGCGGCCAGTTCGGTCAGGTCGGCGCTGATGTCGAACGTCGTCGGCGCGCCGCGGTGTACCCCGCCGATGCCGCCGGTGACGAACGTACGGATGCCGGCGAGCGCGGCCAGCCGCATGGTCGCGGCGACGGTCGTCGCGCCGTGGGTGCCGCGTGCGATGACGTAGGCGAGGTCGCGGACGCTGGCCTTGGTGACGTCCGGCGCGGTCGCGAGGAGCTCCAGGTCCGCCTGGTTCAGCCCGATGTGGGGCCGGCCGTGCAGGACGGCGATCGTCGCGGGGACGGCGCCGCCGTCGCGAATGATCTGCTCGACCTCCACGGCCATCTGCACGTTCTGTGGGTACGGCATGCCGTGGCTGATGATCGTCGACTCCAGCGCCACGACGGGACGCCCGTCGCGCAGCGCCTCGCGGACCTCGTCGGTCAGCACGAGACGCGGGTGCGGGACGGGGGTCGCGGGAGTCGGGGCGGGGGTGGGCGTGGTCATCTCTGGCTCCGCATCGGATCGTTCAGGTCGTTCGGTTCGGTCGGGTCGGTCTGTGCGTCCTCGATCAGACGCGGGGTCAGGTCGGGGCGCACCGTCGCCGGGCTCTGCACCGTCAGGGCCGCGGCCGCGTGGCCGTAGCGGGCGGCGTCCACCGGGTCGCCGCCGGCCAGCAGGGCGTGGACGAACGCGGCGAGCATCGCGTCCCCGGCGCCGGTGACGTCGGCGACCTCCGCGGGCGGCGCGGGCAGGAAGGCCGCCTCCTCGCCCGCGGTGCTCAGCACACTGCCGCGCGCCCCCAGCCGTACCCACACATGGCGCACCCCGCGCGCGTGCAGCGTGTCGGCGGCGGCCGTCACCTCGGCCTCGCTGTCACCGACGGGGTGGCCGAGCAGGGCCCGCAGTTCGTCGAGGTTCGGGGTGAGGGCGAAGACCGGGCGGCGGGCGGTGAGCAGCGGTGCGAGCAGAGCCGCCTTGGGGGCGCTGACCGGGTCGATCACCACCGGTACGGCGGCTGGCTGCGCGACGTCCATCGCGTGGGCCAGCACCTCGGCGGGCAGATTGCCGTCCAGGACCAGCATGTCGGCGTGGGCGATCAGCTCACGGGCCGGCTGCAGGTCCTCGGGTGCCAGAGCCTCGGTGGCCGCCATGTCCGCAACCGCGACGACCAGGTCCCCGTCGGCGTCGAGGACCGCCGTGTACGTCCCCGTCGGGTGGGCGCTGCGGTGCACGTGGTCGAGGCGCACCCCGGCGGCCGCGGTCTCGGCGAGGAGCCGCTCGCCCGCCGCGTCCCGGCCGACGGCGGCGATCAGATGGGTCGGGGTGCCCAGCCGCGCCAGGTTCTCCGCGATGTTGCGGCCCACACCGCCCGCGGTGGTGCCGGCCCGCCCCGGGTTGCTGGTGCGCTGCCGTACGGGGGCGAGGCTGCGTACCTTCACGTCCACGTTGGCCCCGCCGACGACCACGACGGCGTTCTCCTCGCGGAGGATGTAGCCGCGGCCGAGGATGGCGCCCTTCTTGCCCAGGTTGGACAGGTGCACGTTCACCGCGGCCCGGGTGCTGCCGAGGGCGTCGGCGATCGCCTGCGGCCCGGCCAGCGGGTCGCGGCGCAGCAGCGCGATGATCTCGCGCTCCCGCTGGGTCAACATCATGCTGACCAAACTAAAGCGCCTTTATTGGAGTAAGCAAGAGGTGATCGTGGGGATCCTGCCCGGGCGGTGCGCTCTGTCAGTCGGCGGACCTGCCGTTGTCGAGCCGTTCCACGCGCTCCACGTTCTCCAGGTCCTCGGCGTCCTGGCTGGGCTGCGCCGCGAACCAGGCGTCGAGGATCTCCTTGAGCAGTGGCTCGGACGTCAGGCGCAGGCTGAGCGCCAGCACATTGGCGTCGTTCCAGCGGCGGGCGCCGTCCGCCGTGTACGCGTCGGCGCACAGGGCGGCCCGTACGCCGGGCACCTTGTTCGCGGCGATGGACGCGCCGGTGCCGGTCCAGCAGCACACGACCGCCTGGTCGGAGCTTCCCTCGGCGACCTCGCGGGCCGCGGCCTCCGAGCACGCGGCCCACTGGGAGTCGTCCCCGGGGCTCAGCGCCCCATGGGGTACGACCTCGTGGCCGCGCCTGCCCAGTTCCGCGACGAGCGAGCGCGCCACGGGTTCGTCCATGTCCGAGGAAACGGAGATCCGCATGGTCGGAGCCTAACGTCGGCCGCTGTCCACGCCCCCTCTGCGGGGCCAGGCCCGCACGGTGCCGTGCGGGCCTGGCCCCGGTGGGTCAGTTCTGCAGGCGCCAGTGCTGGTTCGCACCGCCCGAGCAGCTCCACAGCTGGACTTTCGTCCCGTTGGCGGTCCCTTGGCCGCTGGCGTCCAGGCAGAGCCCCGACTGCGCGGCTGTGATCGTGCCGTCGGGATTGGTGTTCCACTGCTGGTCCACCTGTCCACTGCAGTCCCAGATGGCCGCGGCGGTGCCGTTGCCCGCGGACTGGCCGACACCCAGGCACTTGTTGCCGTAGACGACCAGCTGCTTTCCGGCGGAGAGTGTCCACCGTTGGTTGGAGCCGCCGTTGCAGTCCCACAGCTGCGCCTGCGTGCCGTTGGCCGTGGTGGAGTTGTTGATGTCGAGGCAGCGCCCCGACTGCTGGCCGACGACCTCCTGGTTGCCGGAGGGCGGCGGTGGCGGCGGCTGGTTCGAGCCGAACTGGGTGAAGAACTGCCACACCGCTGCCGACGTCCAGGTGCGCCAGCCGTCACCGGTGGAACCGTCGATGGGACCGGGGTCGTGGCCCGCTCCGTCGAAGGCGGCCCAGACGACGGGGTATCCGGACCTGCACCCGGAGTAGGTGGTGATGATGTGCGTCAGGCTTCCGTAGGCCGGCTCGGGCGGGTTCTGCGGGGTGCAGCCGTTGTTCCGGACGAAGGTGTCGCGCAGGTCTCGTCCCGACTGGATGGGCAGCACGTTGTCCCTGAGGCCGTGCAGTCCCATGTAGGCGATGGGCTGAGTGCCGCCGTCGCAGCCGCTGAGGTTCGCGCCGGAGTAGACCGCGACCGCGCGGAAGACCGTCGCCCGGGAGCAGGCGAGGGCGTAGGACATCGCGCCGCCGTAGCTGAAGCCGGCGGAGAACAACTGGGTGGTGTCGACGCACAGGCCTGATTCGATCTGGCTGACCATGGCGTCGACGAAGGCCACGTCCTGGCCGCCGGGGTTGGCCCAGCCGTTGCCGTTGCCCTGGGGAGCGACGAAGATCGTGCTGTTGTTCGCGCTGTCCGCCAGGCGCCTGAGGCCGTAGTAGGACCAGTTGTATCCGTCCGTTCCGCCCGAGTCGACGTCGTTTGCTGTGCCGCCCCGCCAGTGGAAGCCGAAGATCAGCCGGTAGGGGTGGTTGTTGTCGTAGCCGGCCGGCACCCGCAGGATGTAACTGCGCGTCTGGCCGCCGCTCTGGATCGTGTGGTTACCACTCGTCAGCGCCGGGGCCTTGCCGCAGCCGGTGCTCGCCGCCGCGGCGGCGGTCTTCGTGGCCGGGGCGGGCGCGCCCAGGCCACTGCTGAACGAGGTGCCCGCAGTGGTCAGGACGAGGAGTACCGCAGCCACGAGGGACATTAAGAGCGGTTTGCGTTTCATACACACCTTCTTCCGTAGTCGACTTCAGAGGGCGGTGATGGTCCATGCGTTGTTGGTGCTGGAGTTCGGCGTCCACAGCACGGTGGTGGATCCGGCCGTGGTGCTGCCGCTGCCGTCGAGGGCGGTGCCGGTGCCGCGGTTGACGATCTGGTAGCGGTTGTCGCCGAGCCCGACCAGCGACCACTGCTGGTTGTTGCCGCCGTTCCACGCCTGCTGGCGGGCGGGAGCGCCGTTGGCGGAATTGCCGTAACTGTCGGCGACCATGCCGTTGGTGCGGTTCACGATGCGGTGGTAGCCGTTGCCGAGGTCGATGAGCTGCCACTGCAGGTTGGTGCTGCCGTCGTAGTTCCACTGCTTGAGGTTGGAGCCGGAGGCGACGTTGCCTCCGCTGTCGAGCACCAGTCCGCTGGTCACGTTGGCGATCTTCACCCAGGTCGTGGAGCCGCCCGGTGCGCCGAGGACGGGGATCTCTCCGGAGAAGGTGAGCTTGACCGTGTACGCCAGGGCGGTGAACGGCGGGTTGGCCGAGGGCATGGCCAGATGCAGGCCCGAGGCGTCCTGGGTCGGGGCGGGCAGGTTGATGTAGGTGCCGGCGGCGTTGCCCAGCAGTTGGGCGCCGGTCAGGCTGCTGAGGTTGATCTGGTTGGAGTTGAGCGTGGTGACGGTCATGGTGCCGCCCTGCCACCCCAGCGCGGTGACGTAGAGGACCTTGTTGTCCTGGCTGCGGGTGAACCGGACGTCCTGCGGTTTGCCGGCCACCGGTCCGCTGAAGGAACCTCCGCCCATCTTGGTGGGGCCCTCGCCGTAACTGGTCCAGGAGCGGGTGCCGTAGACCGCCTCTCCGAAGCGGCCGAGCCAGTCGCCCATGCCGAGCAGGATCGACTGCTGCCCGGAGGGGATGGTGCCGTCGGCCATCGGGGCGATGTTCAGCAGCATGGTGCCGCCCTTGCTGACCCGGTCGACCAGCGAGTGCAGCAGCGCCTGCGTCGAGTAGTAGCCGATGCCCACCGTGTAGCACCAGCTGGAGGAGGAGATGCTGTCGTCGGTCAGCCAGTACGGGGTGAGCAGCCCTGCCGGGCCGCCGCGCTCGAAGTCGAAGACCTCGCCCTTGTTGTCGAGGCCGTCCTTGTAGGTGGCGACGACGTCCTTGTTCCAGGCGACGGCCCGGTTGTAGTAGTACGCGAGGAACTGGAGCCGGTCCGATTCCTGCACCAGGTTGAGGTCGAAGTCCTGCCAGAGCAGGTCGGGTTGGTAGCCGTCGATGACCTCGACCAGCTTGTCGTACCAGAGCTGGTTCTCGGCGGCCGAGCCCTGCTGGCCGAAGAGGATGCGCAGGGTCGGGTCCGACTGGTTCGGCACGTGGTCGTAGTAGCCGTTGAAGTGGTAGGCGTGGTGGAGGGAGGCCATGAACTTCAGGCCCTGCCCGCGGATGGCCTGCGCGTGCAGCCCCACGAGGTCGAGTCTGGGTCCGTGCCGGACCGAGTTCCACGGGTTGGCGCGGCTGTTCCACATGGAGAAGCCGTCGTGGTGCTCGGCGACCGGGCCGGCGAACCTGGCGCCCGCGGCCTTGAACAGCCGGGCCCAGGCGTCCGGGTCCCAACTACCGCCCTGGGACGCCAGCTTGGGGGCGAACTGCACGAAGTTGCCGGCCTTGTCGCGGGCGCCGTCGATGAAGTTGTTGTACGGCCACACCGAGGGGTCTCCGTATGTGGCGATGTGGTGATTGTTCTCGGCCGAGCCGCCGATGTACATGTTGCGCGGATACCACTCGTTGCCGAACGCGGGGACGCTGAAGACGCCCCAGTGGTAGTAGATGCCGAACTTGGCGTCCTGGAACCAGGCCGCGGCCGGGGGGTGCTGGTCCACGGAGGGCCAGGTCGCGGTGTAGCTGGAGGGGCCGACGGTCGCGGCGGCCTCGGGGGCGAACCGCAGCAGGCCGAAGGCCGCGGCAGCGCCGGTCGCCGCCAGCAGCCGGCGTCGGCTGATCGGGAGGGGGGAGGAAGTCATGCGGAGCCTCTCAGCGTCGTCGAGGGGGTGGGTGATCTCGTCCGTCACCGGGTCAGTTGCGCGTCCACTTCTGGTTGTCGGCGCCGGTGCAGGTCCACAGCTCCAGCAGAGTGCCGTTGGCCGTTCCCGCACCGGTGGCGTCCAGGCACAGGCCGGACCGGACACCGGTGGTCGTGCCGTCGGCGTTGAGCTTCCACTGCTGGTTCGCGCTGCCGTCACAGGTCCAGATGTCGACCTTGGTGCCTGGGGCGGTACCACCACTCGCGGCGTCCAGACAGGAGTTGCCGTAGACCCGCAGTTCACCGGCGGAGGTGCTGGTCCACTGCTGGTTGGCGCCCCCGTTGCAGTCCCACAGCTCGACCTGGGTGCCGGAGGTCTGCGACTGGTTGGGCACGTCCACGCACCTGCTGGAGCCGACGCCGACGATCGAGCCGACCGTGCCGCCGCCGGATCCCCCGCTGCCGGGAGTGAGGGCGAGGTTGTCGAACTGTGCGGTCTCGCCCTGGCTGGTCGCATAGCCGACCTGTCCTCCGGCCCAGGTGCGGTCGCTCACGGAACCGACCGTGGCACCGTCGATGACGGCGGTGAGGGTCGTGCCCGAGAAGGCGAGTGACAGCGTGTGCCACCGGTTGGTGCCCAGCGCCGCGACCGTGCCGCGGGCGAGGGTGGAGACACTGCCGTTGGTGCCCGAGTTCAGGATCGACCAGGCCCCGGTGTCACTCACCCGCAGGTGGTAGGCGTTGAGCTGGCCCGTGCTGGTGTAGTCCTGCCCGTTCGCGCGGCCGATCAGCTCGGCGTATCCCGGCTGTTCGAGCAGCACGTCGGACGAGACGGTGTAGTTGCCCCAGCCCACGTCACCGAGCAGGGCGTGCGGATCGGACAGCGCGTCCCAGGTGATCGGCTTCTGCGGGCTCATCTGGCGCACGCACTTGCCGCTGCGGCCGCCGCCGCAGCCCGCCACCTCGAAGGCGCCCTGCCAGTCCATGAGGTATTTCGCCTCGCTGCCGCTGGTGTAGCCGTCGAAGGAGTCGCTGTAAGGCAGGCTCATCGCCCCCTGGGCGGGAGCGGTGGCGGTGCCCTTGCCCTGACCCGTCGTGGTGGTCAGGGTGTAGACGTGGTGGGGCTGTACGGTCAGGCTGAAACCGCCGCCGGACGGGGTGAGGTCCGTGGTGTGCACGAAGTAGTCGGCGGGATTGCCGGAGTCGACGTCCGTCGACCAGACGTGGACGGTTCCGGTGGACAGCCCTCCGGTGACGTTGAAGTTCAACGTCTGGGCGCTGCCGGCGTCCATCGTCTCGATGACCGTGGAGTAGTCGGCGTTGTCGGTGGACTTCAGCGAGACATAGCTGCCGTTGTTGCGGTTGCCGCCGATGTAGCCGCTGGAGGAGTCGAGGTAGTGCCACCCGGGAGCGGTGAACTGGCTGGTGTGCGCCATCACCCAGGTGTTCTTGCCGATCGCGTAGTGTCCCGACCACGGCTGCGAGGCCAGCGCGAGCCCCATGGTGGGATAGGGCAGGTTGGGTGTGATAGCGGCGACCACCGGCCAGTTGAGGTACGCGGTCATGCGGCCGTCGATGTATCCGCGGTTGATGCCGCGGGCCATGGCCGGCGCTCCACCGTTGTAGTCGTCCGAGCCGTTCTCACTCGCCCACAGCGGCTTGCCGGACGACGTGGCGGCCGACGGCACCGAACAGGTGGACTGGGAGGACCGGTAGCCGCAGGGGTAGTGGGTGCCGATGACGCCGACGGCGGCGGCGAACGCCTGGTTGGAGTTGACGTCGTTCGCCACGGCCCAGTCCGAGTCGGCCGCGACGATCTTGACGCTGCCGTAGCCGTTGGCGTTGAGCGCGCTGCGCAGCTGCTCGTACCACGAGACGTTGTAGCCTCGCTCGTTCCATCCGCCGAGGTAGTCGATGGACAGTCCGTGCTGTTTGGCACAACCGAGCCACGAGACCAGGTAGTCGACCATGTCGGTGGACCAGAAGTTCCCGCCGCCGATCCAGCCCGGGGCGCCCCACGCGAGCCCGTACAGCTTGATGTTCGGGTTGCGCGCCTTGGCCTGCTCCATCAGCCACCACTCGTAGCCCCGGTCGCAGTTCAGGTCGGAGCGGGTGTGCTGGTGGCTGGGCTCGGCTCCCGAGGTGGAGTTGGTGTCCCCGCCGACCTCGGCCTTGAGGATCTGCAGGGAGGCGCCGTAGCCGGGCTTGAAGAGGTAGTCGAGGATCTGGCCGCGCTGGGGCTCGGGGTAGTCGATCAGGAGCCTGCTGTTGCCGCCTCCGCCGCTGATCGCGCCGACGCCGTCGAAGGTCCGGCCGCCGGAGGTGCCGTTGACGGTGATGGATGTGGCGGCCTGGGCCGGAGCGGCAGCCGTGCCCACGAGGCCGCCGACCGACAGGACGAGGCCCGCGAGCACGGCCGTCGAGGCGCGCAGGCGCCGCAGCAGCCGTCTGAATGCTGACACGGTGGTTCCTTTCGCAGGTCGGGGTGTCCGCCGCCGGTGCGGTGGGCGAACGGTTCAGCGGACGAGGAAGTCCTGGTTGGTGCCGGGCGCGTTCTTGCAGGGCCACTGGTCGAGCTGTTGGCCCGCGTTGCTGCCGGCGCCGTAGACGTCCAGGCACAGCCCGCTGTTGCGGTTCTGGAACGCGTACGAGCCGTCGGACTGGCGCACCGGCAGCCACAGGCCGTTGGCCGCCGTGCCGGGAGCCTGCTGGACGATGTCCGGGGTGCCCGCCGCCGTGGAGCTCCCGGCGACCGCGACGTCCAACCCCGAGCTCTGGGTGCGCAGTTCGCCGTAGCCGCCCGAGGCCGGCACGAACTGGAACTGCTGGTTGCCCTGCCCGTTGCAGGTCCACTGGTCGATCGCGGCGCCCGCACTGCCGGAGCTGCCGTACACGTCCAGGCACAAGTTGCTGTTGGCGACGACGAGTTGGTGGTAACCGTCCGGATAACCGCCGCCGCCGGACGAGCCCGGGGTCAGCTGGACGGCGAAGGCGTCGTGCGCGCCCTGGAACGTGAACGGCACGGTGATCGAGCCGCCCGAGGCGCTCACGTTCTGGTCGTAGACGGTCTGCGGCGCGCCCAGCGGCGCCTGGTCCGGGATGCGGTGGACGGTGATGTGCACGCTTCCGGCATTCGTCAGCCAGGGCAGGGACGACAGCCCGTTGAAGGTCACGGACGCGGCGCCGGTGTAGCCGTTCGAGTCGCCGATGACGGCCACCGCACGTTGGTTGGCGGGGTCCTCGGAGGCCGCGATCGCCGTCGAGCCGACCTGGCCGGAGGTGTCGACGAGGGTGCCGGTCATGTCGGCGTAGTCGCGAAGCGCCCACCAGTTGCCGGTCGGCTGCCAGGTGCCCCCGCTCTGGGTGAGGACCCCCGTGAGGTTGGGGGTGACGCAGCACACCCAGTTGCCGCGCATCGCGTTGGTGTACCCGGACTGCGCGAACCGCGCCAGGTACCAGGCCGTCACCCCGGCCGTCTGCCGGTCGGCCGGCTGGTACTCGTTCGAGGACAGCGGCAACGGGCCGATGCCCGCCGAGCTCAGGGCGTTGCGGAGGCTCTGGGCGACGGTGACGGGGTCGTCGACATCGCCCTCGTTGTGGTTGGTGATCATGTCCGGGACCGTCCCGGCCGCCTTCACATGCGCGAGCCAGGCCTGCCATTCACCCGGGTTGCGCTGCGGGGTGAATGCGAGGGAAGGTCCCACGATCTGCGCGCCGGGCGCGATGCGCCGGATCTCCCGATAGGCGCTGTCCCACATCTGGAAGTACTGGGTGCTGTTGACACCCCGGGTCCAGAAGACGGAGATGTCCGGCTCGTTCCAGATGTCGTACGAGAACGTCAGGCCCGAGGCCTGCAGCGCGCCCACCGTGGAGTCGATGAAGCTGATCCAGTTCGAGCAGTCGCCGTTGTCGCACGGGTATTTCGTGTTGGACGGCTGGCCGCCGTTCGCGCCGTAGATGTCGCTGACCAGCACCTGGTACTGGGCGTGGTACGGCGGACGGGTGAGCCGCTTCGCCTGCGCGATGATGGAGTCGAGGTCGGCCCTGGTGGCCGAGCCGTACTGGTAGCCGTCCTTGATCCAGCCGCCGGAGAACCATCCGCCGCCGCGGAAGGCGTTGATCCCCAGCGGCTGGAGGTACTGGTCGACGGGTTGGCTGCCGTCTTCGCTGATGCCGTAGAGGAACCCCTCCCCCACGCCGGTCGACGGCCCGCGCGTCGACGCCAGGTTCACGCTCAGCGACGTGGCCGAGGCCGCCTGACTCGGGGCCGTCGACAGCAGCGCCGACACGAGTGCCAGGACGATGACGGCCACCAGTACCGGGCCGCGGGGTCTCGCTCTGCTCCTCATCCGATCCTCCTGCGGGTGGGCGCCGCTGCGCTGCGGCGCGGCGGCCTGCCGGGGCGGCGGTCGGATGCCGCCCCGGAGTCGGGCGCGAGGTCACTGGACGGGTCAGCTCATGGACCACTTCTGGTTGGACTGGCCGTTGCAGGTCCACAGCTGTACGGGGGTGCCGTTGGCGGTGGCGGCGCCGGTCACGTCCAGGCACAGGCCGGACTGGGCGCCGGTGACGCTGCCGTCGGCGTTGAGCGTCCACTGCTGGTTGCTCTGGCCGTTGCAGGTCCAGGTGATGACCTTGGTACCGGAGCTGGTGCCCTGCCCGGAGGCGTCCAGGCACAGGCGGCTGCCGCCGACGGAGACGGCCAGCTCGTGGGAAGCGCTCTGGGCCCAGGACTGGTTCGCCGCCCCTGTGCAGTCCCGGATCTGCGTCTGTGTGCCCGGCGTCGTGGACCCGCCCGGCACCTCCAGGCACTTGCCCGCGCCCACGGCGTGCAGCGCGCCCGTCGTGCCGCCCCCGCCGCTTCCCGTGCCGTAGCCGGCGGCGGTGATGCTCGCCTGGACGGCGTTCTCGGTGGCGTCGGAGGGGTAGCCCGCGGTCATCGCGCCCTCGAAGAACTCGCCGACGCCCGAGACGCTGTTGTCGCCGCCCGTGCCGAGCAGCACCGAATTGTCGGCCTTCATCGGCGAGTAGCCGTTCGGCAGGGGTCCGGAGAAGGTGGTGGTCAGGCCGCCACCGGCACCGTTTCCGTATTTGAGAGTGAAGTTGCTGGTGCCGTTGTTCTTCTCCCACGCGCTGACGAACGGGTAGTGCACGCCCTGGTTGTTCGGGTCCTTGTTGGAGCCGGTGTTGGTGTGGAACATGCCGTTCTCCAGGTCGGCCTCGACCCACGGGCCGCTGCCGGTGCAGCCGCCGAACCAGCAGGCGTTGCCCCAGTAGATGGCGTTCATGGTGGCGTTGCCGGTGTCGGTGTGGGAGTTCTCACCGCTGCCGTAGTCGAAGCAGCACCACTGGTTGGTGTAGTTCGACGAGGTCACCATGTAGATGCCCTCGGGCTGGGATCCGGTGGCCACACCATTCGCGTGGTCGATCCGGTAGCCGACGCCTTGGTTCACCTTGACGCCGAAGACCTGGTGGCCGGCCGCCGTGACCGGCAGGGCCATGGCGTCCGCCCCGACGTCGGAGCCGTTCGGGCCGGGGCCTTTCCAGTAGCCGCCCCAGGAGATCGGCAGGTCGTTGTGCTTGGCGGTCTGGTCGTAGATCTTCGTGATCGTGCACGAGGTGCCCGCGCAGAACGACACCTGGGACGCGGCGTCGGCGTACCCGCCCGCGGCGAGCAACCCGATGTCACGGTAGCCGTGGTCGGAGGACCGCTGGATCTGGTAGAGCGGCCCGTTGTACGCCGCGAACAGCGCCCTGGTCGTGGAGTGCGCCGTCACGCACGGCGTGCCGCCCGCGGCATAGATGTCGCAGGGAAGCGGCGTGTCGGCCGCGGAGGCGCTCACCGCCGCCGGTCGGATGCCGGCGGGCGTGCCGGTCCGCGGGGATGTGGCGAACGCCGGTGTGCCGAGCCCGGCCAGGGCCAGCGCCAGGATGATCAGGAGCACGGCGGGGAATCGCCTGTGCCGGCGATCTGCCGCTGATCGGGGCATGGAGGCCTCCTCTGCGGTGGTGCCGCCGCGCTGACGGCACCGAAGCTGCCCGTGGCTGAGGGAGGGGCGAGTCATCCCAGCGTCCAGCGCTGACCGCTGCCGCCGTTGCAGGTCCACAGCTCGGCGAGGGTTCCGTCAGCCGTGGCCCCGCCCGTGACATCGAGGCACAGGCCGGACTGGACGCCGGTGATCGTGCCGTCGGAGTTCAGCGACCACTGCTGGTTGCTCTGGCCGTTGCACTGCCAGATCTCCACCTTCGTCCCCGGTGTGGTCTGGTTGTTGTAGGCGTCCAGGCACATCTGACCGCTGCCGGAGTAGACGGTGAGCTGGTTGGAGACGGTGTGCGTCCAGGTCTGGTTGGCGCCGCCGTTGCAGCTCCAGATCTCCACCTGGGTACCGGCGGTCGTGGTGGAGTTCGGTACGTCCAGGCACTTGCCCGCGCCGACCGCGTGCAGCTCACCGGTCACGCCGGTGCCTCCGCCGCTGCTGCCCCCCGCGACCCGGTACATCACCGTGCCGTGTGCCGGGACCGAGGCGCTGATCGTGCCGGAGGTGGTGGAGGACGCCCCCGACCACAGGTCGGTCAGGGTGTAGGCGGACGCCCCGGTCTTGCCGATCGCGGCCGCGGTGGTGGTGATGGTCGCCGTGGAACCGGTCTCGTTGAACAGCGCCACCGACACGTCTCCGCCCGCCAGCGGCTTCGCAAGCACGTCCAGGCCGCCCGAGGACGACACCATGGTGCCCTGTTTGCCGAGGGAATCCTGGTCGACCGCGATCACCCGGGAGTTGGTCAGCGTGGACAGGGTGTCCGCACTGGCCGAGGGGATGTTGGTGCCCGCGATCAGCGGCGCGGCCATCTCCGCCCACAGACTGAACTCGCTGCGGCTCTCGGTGGCCGTCATCGAGCCGTTGCCGACCTCCAGCATGTCCGGGTCGTTCCAGTGGCCGGGTCCGGCGTAGGAGGCCAGTCCGACATTGCTGTGGAAGATCGACAGCATGCTGGAGAAGTTCGGGCTGATGTCCCCGGTGGTGCGCCAGCTGTTGCCCACGTCCGCGCCCCAGGTCCACACGTTCTCCTGGCCCCAGTTGCACAGGCTGTACAGGATCGGCCGGCCGGTGGCCGCCAGGGCGTCCCGCATCGCGGTGTAGCGGGTCTGCGCCGGCACTCCGTTGTTGTTGCAGTTGTCGTACTTCAGATAGTCCACGCCCCACGACGCGAACGACTGTGCGTCCGTGGTCTCGTGCCCGAGGCTGCCCGGGAAGCCCGCGCAGGTCGCGGTGCCGGCGGACTCGTAGATCCCGAGCTTCAGCCCGAGCGAGTGCACGTAGTCCGCGGTGCCCTTGATGCCGTCGGGGAACTTGGCCGGGTCCGGCACCAGGTGGCCGCCGGAGTCGCGGTTGTTGGTCATCCAGCAGTCGTCGATGTTGACGTACGAATAGCCCGCCGCCTGCATGCCGTTGGTGTGCATCGCCTGCGCGGTGGACTTGATCAGTGACTCGGAGACGTTGCAGCCGTACGCGTTCCAGTCGTTGAAACCCATCTGCGGGGTGGGCGCGAGCCCGTTGCCGAGCGCCGCGGCCGGCTGCGCCGTGCTGAGCGAGAGCACAGGGGCGGCCAGGGTGAGCAGCAAGGCCGAGAACGTGAGCGCCAGGGTTCTGCGCAGGGACCGCAGCGGGGGCAGCGGCCGAAGACGCCTGGTTCTCGACATGGTCATGGGCATAAGTCATCCGCTCCTGGGGCGAGTTGGGGACTGAAAGGCGTTCAGCGATAGCCGGCGGCAGTGATGTCGGCCTGCACCGCGTCGTCGGTGGCGTCGGAGGGGTAGCCGGCGACGACGGCTCCCTCGTAGAAGGTGCCGGCGCTCAGGTTGGCGCCGCCGCCGGGCTTGCAGCAGTCGCCGCCGCTGCCCAGGACGATGGCCCCTTGTTTCTTCATGGGGCTGTATCCGCCGGGAAGCCCGCCGTCCCACAGGGTGGTCAGGCCGCCCGACTGGGCGTTGCCGCCCTTGAGGGCCAACCTCGACGTGCCGTTGTTCTTCAGCATCGCCGTGACGAACTTGCTCGGGAACGCCCGCTGGTTGGGGTTCCAGGACTGGCTGCCGCCCGGGTACAGGCCCCATTCGAGGTCGGCCTGCACCCAGGGACCGCTTCCCGAGCAGCCGCCGAACCAGCACTCGGTACCGAAGTTGATGGCGTCCATCGCCCCGGCGGCGTCGGCCTTCCTGGTCGTCTCGCTGTTGCCGTAGTCGAAGCAGCAGCCGTTGTTCACGTGGGTGCCGCTGGTCACCATGTACGCCCCTTCGGGTGCGGCACCGGTCGGCACGCCCGTCAGGTGACCGTCCCGCCAGTAGCTGTTGCCGGGGTTGATGTACAGCGAGTACGCCTTGGTGCCCCCGGCGGTCAGCGACTCGGAGGTCGCCTTCGCGGGGCTGCTCTGACCCGAGCCCGGGACCTGGGCCGAACCCTGGTACCACAGGTCGTTGCCGTGCCCCGACTGGTCGCGGACGGCGGTGATCACGCAGGTGGTGCCCGCACAGAACGAGTCCTGCGCCGCGGCGTCGGCGAAACCGCCGGGCGTCAGCACGCCGATGTCCCGGGTGGCGTTGTCCGAGGAGCGCCTGACCTGGTAGAGAGAGCCGTTGTACGAGCCGTAGAGCGCCCGCACCGTGCTGTGCGCGGCCACACACGGCGTACCGCCTGCGGCGTAGAGGTCGCACGGGCGGCCCGACCCGCCGGACGGCGGCTGCGGGATCGACGCGGTCGCCCACTTCTGGTTGCTCTGGCCGTTGCAGGTCCACAGGACGACGGCGGTGCCGTCGGCGGTGCCCGCGCCGCTGACGTCCAGGCAGAATCCGGCGGCGACACCGGTGACGGACCCGTCGGAGTTCTGCTGCCACCTCTGGGTCGGCCGCCCGTCGCACGGCCTGATGACCACCGGGGCCCCGGGAGCCGTCCGGTTGTCGTAGGCGTCCACGCAGCGGGTGCCGTTCATCGTCCGCAGCTCGCCCGCCGACGTGAACGCGAACGCCTGGTTGGCCTGGTCGTTGCAGTCCCAGATCTCCAGCGCCGTGCCCGACGTGTCGACATTGCCCTTGACGTCCAGGCACCGCCCCGACGCCGCGCTCACCAGGGCTGCCGCGGACGCCGGCGCCGACCAGGTCGGTGCGGACGCCAGCAGCATGGCCAGCAGTGCCGTCACGCATACGGCTGCGGCCGCCGGTAAGCGTGGGACACGAGCCGCGGGGCGGCAGGGCGGAGCGGATAGAGGCTGCATTCTGTGTCCTCGGATCTGCGGGGGAAAGGGGACGGAGAGTGCCGTGCCTGTCCGAAGGTGCTCGGAAGGGGCGTCGACCGTTCCCGTCAGCGCGCGCTGGAGCGCCCACAGGGAACACTCAGACATCCCATGACGCATAGTGATCCCACAGCCCCATCTCCCTGTCAATAGACCTGTCTTGGCGACCCAAGGCGGGATACATCCCATGTCTTGGTCCTGGTCGGACGGTTGTGAGGGCATGCCGAAACCCGCGTCCGGCGACGGCTGCCGTGCCGGACGCGGGGACGGGCCCCCGATCACCTCACCTGAGGTTCCAGTGCTGGTTGGCACCGCCGTTGGTGTCCCAGACCTGGACGGGACTCCCGTTGGCGCCCTGGCCGGCCGGAACCTCCAACGCCCGGCCGGAGGCCACGTTGACCAGGGTGTACGAACCGTCGCCGTTCTGGGTGGCCCGCCAGTGCTGGTTCGCACCGCCGTTGTTGTCCCAGATCGTCAGGCGCGTGCCGTTGCCGGTCTGGCCACCTGGCTCGTCCAGCACCCGCCCACTGGCGATGTTGGTCAGCGTGTACGAGCCGTCGCTGTTCTGGTTCGCCCGCCACTGCTGGTTCGCGGCGCTCCCGTTGGCGTCCCAGACCTGCACCGGCGTGCCGTTCCCGGTCTGCCCGCTCGGCACGTCCAGCACCCGCCCCGCGGAGGCCACGCTCACCTGGTACACCTGGCCCGAGACGATGCCGCCGCCCGGGTTCTGGGTGCCGCCGCCCAGCGCGGACAGGACCGCGTCGTAGGCGGGCTTCTTGTTGCCGTTGTTGTCGAACAGCAGCGGGTTCTCGCCGCTGCGCCAGGAGTCGCTGTCCCGGATGCCCCACACGGTGATACCGGTGCAACGCGCGACGTTCATGCACGCCTTGACGGTGTTCGCGTAGGCGCTTGCCGGCGCCTGCGCGATGTCCAGCTCGGTTATCTGTACGTCGACGCCGAGCGCGGCGAAGTTGGACAGGGTGGTCTGGAAGCTCGCGGGCGGGCCGCCGGTGCCGAAGTGGGACTGGAAGCCGACGCAGTCGATGGGCACGCCCCGGGACTTGAAGTCGCGCACCATGTTGTAGACGCCCTGGGTCTTGGCGTCGGACCAGTTCTCGATGTTGTAGTCGTTGTAGCAGAGCTTGGCCGCCGGGTCGACGTTCCGGGCGGTGCGGAACGCCTCCTCGATGAAGCCGTCGCCCAGCACGTCCTGGAAGACCGAACTGCGGTGCCGGCCGCTGCCGTCGTCGGCGAACGCCTCGTTGACCACGTCCCAGGCGTAGATCCTGCCCTTGAAATGGTTCATCTCGGTGGTGATGTGGTTGTCCATCACGCCGCGCAGGGTGTTCGCATCCCTGATGGAGCTGACCCAGGACGGGAGTTGGGAGTGCCAGACGAGCGTGTGCCCGCGCATCCGCTGACCGTGCGCGGCGGCATGGCTGACGATCTGGTCGCCGGGCCCGAAGTTGAAGTTGCCGCGGGACGGTTCGGTGGTGTCCCACTTCATCTCGTTCTCCGGGGTGATCATGTTGAACTCCCGGTCGAGAATGGCGGAGTACGTCGAGTCTCCGAGGCGGCCCGCGGCCACGGCTGTGCCGAAGTAGCGGCCGCTGTCGGCCGCTGCCGCGCCCAGGGTGCCGGAGGCCGCGTGGGCGGCGGGGTTCGCCGGACCGGCCAGGGCCAGAGCCGTGCCGGCTGCCAGTACCCCGGCCAGGGCCAAGGCCTTGCGCGAACGGGGCTCTGCGTTGAGCCAGAACATGACGGATCCTTCTCCTTGTGTGTGTGGGGGGAGCACCGATCACAAGCCGGTGCCGGGGTCGCGAGTCGGGCCGGTCACTGGGCCGAGCTGACCGGCAGTGCGCTCCACTGCTGGTTGGCTCCGCCGTTGCAGTCCCACAGGACCAGTTGCGTACCGTCGGTGGCAGACGCGCCGGGGTCGTCGAGACAGCGGCCGGAGACCGGGTTGCGGTAACCGCCGTTGTACGCCTGCCATTGCTGGTTGCTGCCGCCGTTGCAGTCCCAGATCTCGATCTTGGTGCCGTTGGCGGTACCACCGCCCGTGGCGTCGAGGCACTTCCCGAGCGCTCGCAAGGTGCCGTCCGAGCGCGCGGACCAGGCCTGCGCATCGGCGCCGTTGCAGGACCAGATCTGCACCGCGGTCCCGTTGGCGCTGTTGCCGCCGTTGACGTCCAGGCACTTCCCCGCGACCCCGGAGCGCACCGGCGCGCCCACGGATACCGGCGGCTTGATCCAGCCTGCCGCGTCGGCGGCCTGGACTCCGGCGTGGAAGGCGTCCGCCATTTTGCTGTAGCCGTTGTCGTTGGGGTGGTAGGGGTCGGACAGATCCGCGGTGGTCACAGCGCTCATGTCCACCAGGCGTACATGCTTGCCGGCGGCCTGCTCGGCCTGGACGATGCCGGGCAGCCTGGAGTTGAACGCGGGGCGGGTGGCCTCCTCGGTGCTGCTGGTGGAGACGATCACGGTGCCGACGAGGACGGTCGCGTCAGGGGCGTCGGCCGTGATCTGGTCGATGAGCGCATGGAGCCGGTCGGCGGCGGGATCGGCCTGGGAGCCGCCGTTCAGGTCATTGGTGCCGATCTCCAGAGTGATCACGTTGGGTCGGTACCGGGCCAGCACGGAGTCCGCGATGCCGGCTATCTCACTGATGTGCCAGCCGGAGTGGCCTTCGTTGTCCGGGTCGGACATCGTGCCGTTGCGGCCCGACCCCACGAAGTCCAGGGCATGCCCGTCGTTCGCCAACTGGTTCCACAGGAAGCCCCGGTAGCCGTTACCGGAGGAGCTGCCGACGCCCCAGGTGATCGAGTCGCCCAACGGCATCAGGCGCAGGGTTGTGGGCGCCGCGGCGGCCCGTGCGGCAGCGGCCGGTGATCCGGTGCCGGTGGCGGCCGCCGCGGGCAACGCGGTGCCGGTGCCGATCGCTGCCGTCAGAGCGACGGCCAGGAGTGCCGTGGACTTCTTCATCTGTGTTCCTCACTGGGTGCGGGACAGTGGGTGGGGTTGAACGAGCGGGTGAGTCGGTCAGCGCGGAGTGAAGTCCTGGTTGCTGCCGGTCGTGTTCTTGCAGGGCCATTGGTCGAGTTGCCGGCCGAGGTTGCTGCCGCCGCCGTAGACGTCCAGGCACAGGCCGCTGTTCTGGTTCTGGAAGGAGTACGAGCCGTCGGACTGCCGTACCGGCAGCCACAGGGCACCGGTCGCTCCGCTCGGGGCCTGCTGCACGATGTCGGGCGTACCGGAGGCCGTGAGGCTGCCCGAAACCCCCACCGCCAGGCCGGAGTTCTGCGCCTGCAGCTGCCCGTAACCTCCGGAGACCGGCACGAACTGGAACTGCTGGTTGCTCTGCCCGTTGCAGGTCCACTGGTCGATCGCGGCGCCCGCACTGCCGGAGCTGCCGTACACGTCGAGGCACAGGCTGTCGCTGCCGATCACCAACTGGTGGTAACCGGTGGGGAAGCCGCCACCGCCACCCGGGGCCTGAACGCCCGCCTGCTGGATGACCTGCTGCGCGCCCTGCGGCCAACTGGTGCCGCTGACCTGGACGTTGCCGGTCAGGACGTTGTTGTGCGGCGGGCCGGTGGCCACGTACGTGTTGCCGCCGTTGTACCAGTTGCCGGAGAACGTGCTGTCGTCCGTGTGGTTGTTGGCGTTGGCGTTGGTGAGCGCCCAATTGCCCGCGTCCTGAACCACGTTGTTGGACACCTTCAGGTACCGGGAGCCCTCGTCGAGGTAGAGCGCGGTGGTGCGGTGGTTGTCGTACATGTAGTTCTCGGAGATCACCGAGCCGGGGTTCGCCGACAGGTTGTAGATGCTGCCGCCGTCGAACATCGCGTTCTTGGTGTCGTAGATCAGGTTGTGGGAGACGGTGTTGTTCTTCAACGTCGTCGGAGTGGTGTAGACGGGCTGGTAGTTGTACGTGCCCCGGTTCACGTAGTCCTGGCTGCCGCCCGGGTCGTTGGCGCCCCAGCCCCACCCGATGTCGATCCCGTCGTAGGGCAGGTGGTCGCACTGGTTGTGGGTGATCGTCGCGTTCGTGACGTACGTGGACAGGATCGCGGCGGTCTCCTTGTAGTCGGTGCCCACGCCGCTGACCTTGTTGTTGCTGATGGTGATGTTCTGGTTGGTCATCTGCGGGTTGCTGGGATGGTGCGCGTCCGGCTGGATCCCGCCGACCTGGATGCCGCTGCCCGCGGTGTCGGTGAACGTGTTGCCGGTGATGGTGACGCCGTTCGCGCCGAGTCCGGTGCCGGAGGCGTTGGCGACGCCGTCGTTGCCCACGCCGAGCCCGGCCTGTCCGAGCTCGGAGAAGGTGTTGCCGGAGAAGGTGATGCCGCCGGCGGCCGAGACCTGGACGGCCGCGGGCATCTGCGCCCAGCGGTTGCGGGTGGCCTCGAACTGGGTGCATCCCGACTTGCAGCTGCTCAGCCAGTTGTCCGGCATCGGGTAGGCGCCGGTGATGTGCGCGCCGCTCTGCTGGTCCGCGTAGCCGTCGGGTCCGCTGGGTCCGAGCCAGGAGGTTCCCGTGAACCGGATGCCGCTGAAGGCGAGCCCGGTCGCCGGTGCGCCGTAGCTGCCGCTGATGCCGAGCAGGCTCTGCAGCCGGGGCAGTTCGACGTCGAGGCTGTTCGGGTTCTGGCCCGTCTGGGCGCGGTAGTACAGATCGCCGGCGGACGAGTCGAGGTACCACTGTCCGGCCTGCTGCAGGAACGCGTAGTTGTTCTCCAGGTACATCGTCCCGCCGGCGAACGGCGCGTTGATGGTGTCGTAGCCCCAGGAGTTGTTGTTCCATGCGGGCTGCTGCATCGTGATGGTCCTGCCGCTCATGGACTGGACCGGGGCGTAGCGGTCGGTGAAGGAGTTGAGGCTCTCGACCTCCATGTGGTTCTGGTCCGAGAGGCCGGCCAGGTAGTCGAGGGAGGAGTCGGTGACGGTCAGGCCGGTCTGGGTGAAGGCGAAGGCGGAGCGGGGCACCTGGATCGCCGCCCGCGGCGCCTCCTTGCCGTTCACGTACAGCTGGCGGGTGTTGATGCCCGTACCTACGTGGACGGACCAGATGCCTTTCGCCTGGTCATGGACCTGCCAACCAGTGATCTGTTGGGCGCCGGACACCACCGGCTGCTGACCGGACGCGGCCTGGTAGGTGATGGTGTGACCGTTCTGGCCGCCGTCGCCGGAGCCGAAGGCCAAAGGCCTGGACAGCCGGTAGGTGCCGCCCGCCAGATGGACGACGACGTCCGTGTCGGCCGACAGCTTGTGCGCGGGCTGCTGCGCCTGGTCGAGGGCGGCGAAGGGATGCGCGGCGCTGCCGTCACCACCGGGCGCCGCGTCCGGCGCCACGTACAGGTCGGCGGCCACCGCCGCACGCTCGACCGTCTCCGCGTGGGCGACCCCGGCCGTGGCCGGCCCGCAGGCCAGCAGGGCGAGCAGCGCCATGGGGGTGGCCCACAGGCCGCGGAGCGCTCTGGCTCTGGACATCGTCATCCTCCGGTGGTGACGCTTGTGGTCCTGTGCTGGCTGTCACGCGGTGGTGCGCGGCCCGAGACCGGCGGCGAGCCGGCCTCGGGCCGGGGCCCTTCAGGTCAGTTCAGGCGCCACTGCTGGTTGGACCCGCCGTTGCAGGTCCACAGTTCGGCGAGGGCGCCGTTGGCGGTGGAGGCGCCGGTGACGTCGAGGCAGAGACCGGACTGGACGCCCGTGACGGTCCCGTCGGAGTTCACCTGCCACTGCTGGTTGGCACCGCCGTTGCAGGGCCAGGTCACCACCTTGGTGCCGGCGGACGTCTGGTTGTTGTAGGCGTCCAGGCACATCTGGCTGCTGCCGCTGTAGACGGTCAGCTGGCCCGAGGACGTGCGCGTCCAGGTCTGGTTGGCGCCACCGCTGCAGTCCCAGATCTGCAGCTGCGTACCGGCCGTGGTGGACGAGTTGGGCACGTCCAGGCACTTGCCCGCGCCCACCGCGTGCAGCGCGCCCGTGCCCGTGCCGCCGGAGGCATTGCTGTATCCGGCCGCGGTGATGTTGGCCTGGACGGCGTCCTCGGTGGCGTCCGACGGGTAGCCGGAGGTCATCACGCCCTCGTAGAAGGTGCCTTGGGCGCCCTTGCTGTTGTCGCCGCCGGTGCCGAGGATGATGGCCCCCTGCTTGCGCATCGGGTTGTAGCCGGAGACGTTGGGCCGGACACCGTCGTAGAAGGTGGACAGGCCGCCGGACTGCGCGTTGCCGCCGCGGATCGCCCAGTGGTTCGGGCCGCCCTTGATGATGGCGGTCGTGTAGCGGTAGTTGATGGTCGGATCATTGGCGTTGTAGTGCTGGTTGACGCCGGAGAACAGGCCGTTTTCGAGGTCGGCCATGATCCAGGGGCCGTTGCCGCTGCCGTAGCCCCATACCTTGATGTTGCCGAAGTAGATGGCCTCCATCGTGCCGTTGCCGTCGTCGTTGCTGTCCGTCTCGGCGTTGCCGTAGTCGAAGCAGCAGCCGCCGTTGTAGTGCGTGCCGTCGAAGATCGCGTACATGCCCTCGGGGTTGTCCCCGGTCGCGATACCGTTGGTGTGGTTGTTGCGGTAGCCGGTGCCGGGCGCCACGAAGACGCCGTACGCCTTGTGGCCGCCCACCGTGGTCGGCGCCGCGGTCGCGTTCGCGAGGTTGTCGGGTCCGCCCGCGGCGCCGCCCCCGGGCGCCTGGGTGAGATTGTTCCCGCGGCCCGACTGGTCGTAGATGATCGTGATCAGGCAGCTCGTCCCCGAGCAGAACGAGTCCTGGGCGGCGGCGTCGGCGTATCCGCCCGCGCTCAGGACTCCGATGTTCGTCGTGGTGTTGTCCGAGGCACGCCGGACCTGGTAGAGCGGCCCGTTGTAGGAGGCGTACAGGGCGCGTGTCGTGCTGTGCGCCGCCACGCAGGGCGTACCGCCTGCGGCGTAGATGTCGCACGGGCCGGACGTGGCGGCCCGGGCCGTCCCGGCCGTGGCTGTGGCCCCGGCCAGCGCCCCGGCGACGAGCGCGGCCGCGGCCCCCGCCCGGGCGACTGTCTTCCAGCGAGTGCGGACCGAGCGGCCCGGCGAAGGCGCGTCTGCCCGCAGCGGCATGCCGTCCGGCGTGCCACGGTGCCGAAGCGCTGCGCACAACCGCTGGACGCCGCCGCGTCCGAAAGGCAGGCGGCGTCTGGTACGTGTGGTTCCCATCTGATCTCCCTACCGTGCCGGCGCAACCCGGTCGGGTTGTGGCGGTGGCGCTGACAGAAGCGGAAGCGCTCGAACGTGCGGTATTGCCAGGGGATTGCAGAGAGGTTTCAGGGGGAGCCAGGGCTCCCGGTGTCGTGGGGGGTGTCAAGGGCACAAAGCCCTGTGCTGCGAACGGTGTTGCGGAATCGATTCGACTGCTGATTCCTGTGGTGCGCAAGCCGTCGGCGCCGTCGAAAAGTTGCGATGTGGCGGCAGTCGGACCACGGCGCCACCGCCTGCCGGGGGGAGGTGGGGGTGCGGCCCGGATCCTCCACAGGTCTCACGATCATGCTGGTGAGCAGGTATGTCGTCGGTAGACCGGGCCGCGGAGAGCCAGGTCACAGGGCGCTGACCGAAGCTGTCGCGCCGCACCCGCGCGTCGCTGACGCAATTTGCGCCGGGACACGCCGTTGACCGGCACACAGCCAGTCATGACGTCCCGTCGAAGCGCTTGCGTCGAACCGATTCGCCCACACCTCGGGGCGCCGAGTGCGACTCGGACGTATGCCACTGCCGGCAGCTCGACGAGCCAGCAACGCGTTCCAGCGCTGCTCCCCTACTGGTTGAGCACCCCGAGCGGATCGTCCAGTACCGGCTGCCACGCCAACTCTGCCGCGCCGACCAGGCTGTTGTGGTCGAGGGTGCAGGCCAGGATGGGCACTCCCCCGCTCTGGCCCCACAGGCTGCGGTCGGCGACGACGGCGCGCAGGCGCTCGGGGTCGGCGTCCAGGAGGGTGCGGTGGAGGCCGCCGAGGATGATGCGGTCGGGGTTGAGGATGTTGACCAGACCCGCGAGGCCGAGGCCGAGACGGTCGATGAGGGCCTCGGCGGCGGTGCGGATGGCGGGATCGTCGTAGTGGTGGCGGATCAGGTCATTGGCCTGGCGGAGGAGGTTGACCTCGGGGCCGGGGTCGCGGCCCGCGGCCGTGAGCAGGGCCAGCGGATCGGCCTCGACATCGAGGCAGCCGCGGCTGCCGCAGTGACAGGGGCGGCCCTCGGGGTTGACGGTGAGGTGGCCGACCTCCAGGGCCAGGCCCGAACTGCCCATGTGCAGGCGGCCGTCCAGGACCAGGGCACCGCCCACGCCCCGGTGGCCAGTGGCCACGCACAGCAGGTCCCGGGCGCCGCGGCCCGCGCCGTGCCGGTGCTCGGCGAGGGCGGCGAGGTTGACGTCGTTGCCTGCGAAGGCGGGCCCACTGATGCCGGCCTCGCGCACGCACTCCGCGAAGATCCGGCGGACCGGCGCACCGGCGGGCCAGGCCAGGTGCAGGGGGTTGAGGGCGAGCCCGTCCGGTTCGGCGACCGCGGAGGGCACGGCGAGTCCGGCGCCGACGCAGCGCCGTCCCGTCGAGTGCAGCAGCTCGGCGCCCGCCTCCACGACGGAGCCGAGGACCTTCGCCGGGTCGGCATCGACGGTCTCGCAGCCGGGTGCGGTGGCGACGATACGGCCGCCGAGACCCACCAGCGCCGCCCGGAATCCGTCGGCATGCACCTGCGCGGCGAGGACGACCGGGCCGTCCTCGGCGACCGCGAGCCGGTGCGAGGGACGGCCCTGCGAGCCGGCCGCCGCGCCGGGCCGGGCGTCGACCCGGATCAGCCCGAGGGCCTCCAGTTCGGCGGCGACCGCTCCGGCCGTGGCCCGCGTGACGCCCAGCTCGGCGGTGAGCACCGCCCTCGTGGGCGCGCGCCCGGTGTGCACGAGCTCCAACGCGGGACCGAGCGCACCGCGCCCCCGGTCCAACCGCGTTCTCGAGGTGGTCCCTTCCCCCGTCGGCCGGGGGTCCGCCTTGCCGCTCATGAGGGCGAGTCTCCCATGATCCGCAGTTACAGCGGGCTACAGGCCGCTGACCCGGAGCGTGATGTTCAGCCGTCCTGCCAGCCCCAACTCCGGGGGCGCGGTGCCCGCGTACACGCGCGGCACCCCGTGGTGGGCCGGCCGGGACGGTCCGCCGAACACGAACAGGTCGCCGCTGCGCAGCTCGAGATCCGTGTAGGGCTTCGTGCGGGTCTCGGTGTTGCCGAAGCGGAAGACGCAGGTGTCGCCCAGGCTCAGGGAGACCACCGGTGCGTCGGCCTTCTCGTCGCTGTCGCGGTGCATGCCCATGCGGGCTTCGGCGTCGTAGAAGTTGATCAGTGCGATGTCGTACGGTGCCGCCGGTTCGCCGAGTGTCTCCAGCACCGCCCGCCGCCCCAGCTCGCCGAGCCAACCCGGAAACGGCTTCACCGGAGCACCGTCACCGTCGACCGCCGTGCGGGCGTAGCCGTACGGGTACCAGTGCCGGCCCAGGCAGACCTGCCGGGCGGTCATCGTGCCGCCGCCGGGAGTGCGCACCGTGCGCAGGCCGGCCGGTGGGCGCGCCCACCCGCGACAGGCGTCCAGCAGCTCCCGCTAGGCGTCCGCGGCCAGCCAGCCGGGCACGTGCACCGCGCCGGGCGCAACCTGCGTGCGCTCCCGTGGGAACAGCTCGGCATCCATGTCGCCCATTCTCCCCCCCACCGGCCGTGAGCTGCGGCTCGGTTAGCCTTGACGCACGATGAACGACCGTATGACGACGCCGTGGGGCGAGCTCGCGCTGGCCCGTTTCCCCGAGGACCCGCGCGAGAGGCTGCGTGCCTGGGACGCCTCCGACGAGTACCTGCTCAGGCACCTGGCGGCCGAGAAGGTGCCGCTGTCCGGCACGGTCGTGGTCCTCGGCGACCGCTGGGGCGCGCTGGTGACCGCGCTCGCGGCGCACCGGCCCGTGCAGATCACCGACTCGTTCCTGGCGCAGGAGGCGACCCGCGCGAACCTGGCCCGGGCCGGCGTCGAGACCGGGGCCGTACGGCTGCTGACCACGCAGGATCCGCCGCCCGAGCGCATCGACGTCCTCCTGGTCAGGGTCCCCAAGAGTCTCGCGCTCCTGGAGGACCAGTTGCGTCGGCTGGCGCCCGCGGTGCACGAGGGGACGGTCGTCGTCGGCACCGGAATGGTGAAGGAGATCCACACCTCGACGCTGCAGCTGTTCGAGCGGATCCTGGGGCCGACCCGCACCTCCCTGGCCGAGCGGAAGGCCCGGCTGATCTTCTGCACGCCCGACGCCGCGCCGGAGCGGCCCGCGAACCCGTGGCCGTACAGCTATGCGCTGCCCGAGGGCATCGGTCCGGTCTCGGGGCGCACCGTGGTCAACCACGCGGGGGTGTTCTGCGCCGACCGCCTCGACATCGGCACCCGCTTCTTCCTGCAGCACCTGCCGGCGGCGCTGGGCGGCCGACGGGTGGTGGACCTGGGCTGCGGCAACGGCGTGGTCGGTACGGCGGTGGCGGTGGCCGAGCCCTCGGCCGAGGTGCTGTTCGTGGACGAGTCGTTCCAGGCGGTGGCCTCGGCGGAGGCGACGTACAAGGCGAACGGCGTGCCCGGGCACGCGGAGTTCCGGGTCGGGGACGGGCTGGCGGGGCTGCCGGACGGGAGTGTCGACCTCGTGCTCAGCAATCCGCCGTTCCACTCGCACCAGGCGACGACCGACTCGACGGCGTGGCGGATGTTCACCGGGGCGCGGCGGGTGCTGCGTCCCGGCGGTGAGATGTGGGTGGTCGGCAACCGGCACCTGGGATACCACGTGAAGCTGCGCAAGGTGTTCGGCAACAGTCAACTGGTCGCCGGCGACCCGAAGTTCGTGGTGCTGAAGGCCGTCAGGAAGTGATCAGGCGGCGGGCCGGCCGACGGTCCGGATGATCCCGGTCACCGCCCGCGTCATCGCCTCCCTCCCCACGCTCAGGTACTTGCGTGAGTCGACCGCCTCGGGATGGGCGGCGAGGAAGTCGCGGATCGCGCCCGTCATGGCGATGTTGAGGGCCGTGCCGACGTTCACCTTGGCGATGCCACCCGCGACCGCCGCGGCGAGTTCGTGGTCCGGCACGCCCGAGGAGCCGTGCAGGACGAGTGGCACGTCCAGGGCGGCCGACAGGCGTTTGAGGAGGTCGTGGTCGAGGGCGGCGGTGCGGGTGGTCATGGCGTGGGTGCTGCCGATGGCGACGGCGAGGGCGTTCACGCCGGAGTCGGCGACGAAGGCGCGCGCCTCGGCGGGGTCGGTGCGGGCGCCGGGCGCGTGGGCGTCCAGCGGCGGCTCCGCGGGCTTCTCCCGCCCACCCGACCCTGCCTTGCCGCCGACCTGCCCCAACTCGGCCTCGATCCAGAGGCCTTGGGCGTGCGCCCAGTCGACGGCGGCTCGGGTCGCGGCGAGGTTCCGCTCGTAGGGCAGGCGGGCCGCGTCGTACATCACGGAGCTGAAACCGGCGTCCGCCGCCTGGCGCAGCAGGTCGTCGCTCTGGACGTGGTCGAGGTGCAGCGCGACGGGCACCGAGGCTCGTTCGGCGGCGACGAGGGCCGCGCGGGCGAGCGGGAGCAGTCGGCCGTAGCGGAACTTGACCGCGTTCTCGCTGACCTGGAGGACGACGGGGGCCTCGGCGGACTCGGCGCCGGCGATGACGGCCTCGACGTGTTCGAGGGTGATGATGTTGAAGGCGGCGACGGCGGAGCGCCCGGCGGCGGCCCGGGTGACCAGTTCGCCGGTGGTGACGAGCGGCACGGCTTCTCCTTCGGGCTTTTCGGGGCGGTCAGGGCGGTCAGGGCGGTCAGGGGGCGAGGATCACCGAGCGGGTGAGGTGGCGCGGCTGGTCCGGGTCGAGGCCGCGGGCGGCGGCGACGGCGACCGCGAGGCGCTGGGCGCGGACCAGTTCGGCGAGCGGGTCGAGGCCGCCCGCGATCCACAGCCCGCCGGTGGCGCGCACCTGCTCGGCCAGGCCCTCAGGGGCTTCGCCGAGCATCCAGGTCGCCGTGCCGTGGGTGGTGATGCTGATGGGGCCGTGCCGGTACTCCATTGCCGGGTAGGCCTCGGTCCAGGCGAGTGCGGCCTCGCGCATCTTCAGGCCGGCCTCGTTGGCCAGGCCCACCGTCCAGCCCCGGCCCAGGAAGGTGAACTGCGTGCAGGCGACGAGCCCGTCCGGCAGCGGGGCCGTGAGAGCGGTGCGGGCGTCGGCGACGACGGCATCGGTGTGCAGGCCCAGCTGGGCGCGGAGCAGGGTCAGCGCGGTCGTCGCGAACCGCGTCTGCACGACGGACCGTTCGTCCGCGTAGTCCAGCACGACGGGGTCGTCGGCGGCCGCCATGACCGGCGTGTCCGGGTCGGCGGTGATCGCCGTGGTTCGTGTGCGTCCCTTCAACCGGTCGAGCAGGTCGAGGACTTCGGTGGTGGTGCCGGACCGGGTGAGGGCCACGACACGGTCGTACGAGCGGCCGTGGGGGAACTCGGAGGCGGCGAAGGCGTCCGTCTCGCCCCGTCCCGCACCCTCGCGCAGTGCGGCAGCCGCCTGCGCCATGAAGTACGAGGTGCCGCACCCGACGATCGCGACCCGCTCCCCAGGCGCCGGGAGCGCTCCGCGGTGCCGGTCCGCCTCCGACGCGGCACGTGTCCAGCACTCGGGCTGGCTGCCCAGCTCGTCCTCGACATGGGTCATGCCGGGCCCTCCACTGTTCCGATCCTGACGCGATGACGTATGTGATTGTTCTTGCAAGATATAGCGAGCTTTCGAGCAGAATCAAGCATTCGAACGCATGCGGGGGTGTTCTGACGTCGCCGGGGATCGAGGCTCGGAGGTGGCTCCCCGGTTCGAGATCGCGGTGACCGGCGGGGTCGCACGCCCGTGGTCGTACGAACTCACCGGGCCGCTCGCGGACGGCGTGCTCGACCGGATCACCGTCGATGTGGCCGTGCCCGGTGTCGTCACCTTCGACGTCACGCCCGTCGCCGCCGCGCACGACGAGGCGTGACCACCGACTCCGGCAAGCTCGGCCGGCGGGCGTTTGCCGGGACCTGCGCGGCCGAGTCGGTGGGCACCCTGGTCACGGACACGGCGGCGGGCGCGGACATGGTGCGCCGCTTCGAGGAGACGGGGATCGCGGTCGTCACGGTCCGACTCCCGGCAGCGCGCCCCGGCCTGCGCGATCCAGACGCCCGGCCGGGTGATTCCGCCTAGGCTGGGAGCGCGGACGCAGGTCGGGCCAGGGAGGCTGCGATGGGCTCAGAAGCGATCTACCAGGGCGTCCCGGAGGCCGCTCCCCGGTATCTGCCCATCGCCGAGCACGGGCTGATCGGCGATCTGCGCAGCGTGGCCCTCGTGGGCACCGACGGCACCATCGACTGGTACTGCTGCCCGGCCTTCGACGCGCCGAGCGTCTTCGCGGCGATCCTGGACGCGGAGCGCGGTGGCTCCTTCGAGCTGGCGGCGTCCGTGCCGGCGCGGACGAAGCAGTTCTACTTCCCCGACACCAACGTGCTGATCACCCGGTTCTTCACCGAGGACGGCGTCGGCGAGGTGCAGGACTTCATGCCGCTCGACGGCGGCAACGTCGAGACCGAGCGGCACCGGCTGATCCGGCGGGTGGTGTGCGTGCGCGGCTCCATCCCGTTCCGCACGCGCGTGGCCCCGCGCTTCGACTACGGCACCCGGCCGCACACCCTGCGCCTGGTCGGCGAGGTCGCGGTGTTCGCATCCGAGGCGCTGTCGCTCGCACTGACGGCGACCGTGCCGCTGGAGGCCGACGGGCAGGACGCGCACGCCGACTTCAAGCTCTCCGAGGGCGAGACCGCGGTGTTCGCGCTGGACCAGGTCGGCGGTGACGTGGAACCGCGCCGGTGCGCCAAGCTGGAGGCGGAAGAGCAGTTCGGCACGACGGTGGCGTACTGGCGGCGCTGGCTCTCGGCGTCCAAGTACCGTGGCCGCTGGCGGGAGATGGTGCACCGCTCCGCCCTCACCCTGAAGCTGCTCACCTACGCGCCCACCGGCGCGATCGTGGCCGCGCCGACCACCAGCCTGCCCGAGCAGCTGGGCGGCGAACGCAACTGGGACTACCGGTACGTATGGGTGCGCGACGCCGCCTTCGCGGTGTACGCGCTGCTGCGGCTCGGCTTCACCGAAGAGGCCGAGGCGTTCATGAAGTTCCTCACCCGGCACGTCAGTCCGTGCGCCGACGGCGCCTCCGCACCCCTGCAGATCATGTACGGCATCGACGGCCGCACCGACCTCACCGAACTCGAACTCGACCATATGGAGGGGCATCAGGGCTCCGCGCCGGTACGGGTCGGCAACGCGGCCGCCGATCAGCTCCAGCTCGACATCTACGGCGCCCTGATCGACTCGATCTACCTCTACGACAAATGGGCCAAGCCCATATCAAGCGCCCAGTGGGACGACGTGTGCACGCTGGTGGAGTGGGTGTGCCGGCACTGGGACCAGCCCGACGAGGGCATCTGGGAGACCCGCGGCGGACGCAAGAACTTCCTCTACTCCCGCCTGATGTGCTGGGTTGCCATCGAGCGGGCCATCCGCATGGCCAACCGCCGCGGTCTGCCCGCCGATCTGCCCCGCTGGCGCGAGTCCCGTGACACGATCTACCGGCGGATCATGAAGCGGGGCTGGTCCGAGACCCGGCAGGCGTTCGTCCAGCACGAGGACGGCGACGACGTACTCGACGCGGCCGTCCTGATGATGCCGCTGACGAAGTTCATCGCCCCCACCGACCCCAAGTGGCTGTCCACCCTCGACGCGCTCACCCACGACCTGGTGTCCGACTCCCTCGTCTACCGCTACGACCCGATGGCCAGCCCCGACGGGCTGCGCGGCGACGAAGGCACGTTCTCCATCTGCTCGTTCTGGTACGTCGAGGCCATGGTCCACGCCGGCCGCATCGACGAGGCACGCCTCGCCTTCGAGAAGATGCTCACCTACGCCAACCATCTGGGCCTGTACGCCGAGGAGATCAGCCACACCGGCGAGCAACAGGGCAACTTCCCCCAGGCGTTCACGCATCTGGCCCTCATCAGCGCCGCCTTCAACCTGGACAAGGCCCTCGGCTGAGGGTGGTGCTGAGGACACCGTTGATCCGGTCCCCAGGCCCAGGGACGGCGGACCCCGCGGCCGGAAGGATTCATGACGTCGGCACACAGGCCGACGCGGAATCCACCTCACGGACTCGGGGGAACACCCATGACCGAAACCTTCGCCAGGCGCCTGACAGGCGTCGCCGGCATCGCCGCCGCGGCCGCACTCATCGTCGAAGTGCCCCTGTACTTCGTCTACTCGGGCCCGCCGCCGGACGCGAACGTGCTCGCCCGGCTGCTGCTCGGAATCGTCGCCCTCGCGTGTCTGGTCGTGTTCGTGACGGCCTTCCGTGAACTGGTCAAACGCACGCATCCCGGCTACGAGTGGGCAGGCTCGATCGCCTCCGCCACGGGACTGGTCTACGCGACGATCACCCTGGTCTCCATGGGCCTTGAGGCCGGCGCGGTCATCGCCACCGACCATCCGATCGATCCGACCATTACGGTCAGCGGCACGTACATCCTCTACGGATCGATCTCCCGGCTGATGCTGGGCCTCTTCCTGACGGCCGTCGGCCACGTCGTCGCACGCACCGACGTCCTGCCCCGCTGGATCAGCCGCTCGGCCTACGTCCTGGCCGCGATCAACCTGGCCTTCGTACCGTCCCTGTTCTTCGGCAACACGCCCGCGCACTTCTATGCGGCGAACGGCTGGGGCACGACCGCTCTGATGGGGGCGATCCTCAGCTACTGGCTGCTGGCCGTCGGCATCTCGACCTACCGAAGCTCCACCCGCCTGCGCGACTCCGTGGCCGCGTAGCCTCGGACGCGGATCACCGGGACCTCATCCACTGGAGCCCTGATGACGAGCCTCGACGGCCTGTCCGGCCCCGCTGCGGACGAACTCGACGCACCGCCCGCGCTGACACTCTCCCGAGTGCGGTTGGGCGCCGGTCCGGCCTTGAGGGCACGAAGGAGGCATACGGCATTCAGGAGACCGCGTACGAGGAGCTGGTCCGCCTGATGCGGCGTGCCGTCGCACATGGCATCGAGCACGCCCGGCTGCTGACGGCCGCAGATGTGCCGCGGTTCGCGGAACTGGGCGTCACCGCCGGGGTGCAGCCCGCGGATGCCACCGATGACCGCGATGTGGCGGACCGGCACTGGGCGGGGCGCACCGGCCGCGCCTTCGCGTACGGCGACCTGCTGGCGTCCGGTTCCCGGCTGGAGTTCGGCTCCGACGCTCCCGTCTCACCGCTCGACCCCTGGCTGGGGATAGCGGCGGCCGTACACCGGACGGACGACGGGCGGCCTGCCTGGTATCCCGAGCAGCGGATCCCGGTGGCGGCGGCACTCGCGGCGTCGGCACAGGGACGCTCAAAGGTCGGGGTCGACGACGCGGCCGACCTGGTGGTGGTGGACGTGGACCCGTCGGAGGCGGACCTCCGCACGCTGCGGGAGATGCCGGTGCACGCCACGATGCTGGGCGGACGCTGGACGCACGGGCCGCACTGACGGTCCGGCCCGGCAACCTCCCGCAGAGAACCGGCCAAAAACCGCAACCTTTCTGTCATCCTGGATGTCTCATCAAATACCAGTACGAACCATGCTTCGGGGGACGAGATGAGACGAAGCAGAAAAACACGCAGCAGAACCGCATGGGCGACGCTCATGCTCCTGGGCACCGCGATGGGAGCGGCCGCGATTCCGGCCGAGGCCGCACCAGCCACGACCGCCCAGACCGTCACCTGCCCCACCGGCTGGGGCAGCCTCGCCAAGACGCGCGCAGCATCCACGACGAAGCCGGTGAGGAACGTCAGGACCGGCCGCCACACCTGCTACGACCGGATGGTCATCGACATCCCCGGCGCGGGCCGGAACAGCCTCGGCTACTCCGTGAAGTACGTCAGCCGTCTCCACCAGGACGGATCCGGGCGCCTCATAAACGTCGGCGGCCGCGCCGTCCTCGAGATACGGGTGCATGCACCCGGCTTCGACCCCCACACCGGGGCGCCCACCTATCCCGCCCGGGCGGGCCGTCCGCTGCCGGGCGTCGACGTCACCGGGTACCGCGCCTTCAGGGACACCCGGTTCGCCGGCAGCTTCGAGGGCGACACCCTCCTCGGGCTCGGCCTCCGGGCCCGGCTGCCCTTCCGCGTACTGCGGACGGACGGCCACGTGGTCGTCGACGTGGCCCATACCTGGACCGGCAAGCCCTGACGCGCATCAGACACCAGGAGAACCGGCAGAACCGGCAGAATCGGGAGAACCGAGAGAACCGAGAGAGCCGAGCCAGTCGATCAGTAGCCGGTTGACCTCCTCGGGGCGTTCCTGCTGAATCCAGTGGCCGCAGCCGTCGAGGACGTGCGAGGAGGCCAGGCCGGGAAGGGTGGTGGGGTACGCCTTGATCGCGTCCGCCAGCCAGGTGGTGGACGCGTCGAGGGCTCCGCCCATGAACAACGAGGGCTGCGCGAGGGGGGCGCCGTGGTGGGCGGCCAGGTCCTCCCAGTCGCGGTCCATGTTCCGGTAGCGGTTCAGGGCCCCGGTCAGGCCGGTCCGTTCGAACTCCCCGGCGAAGACGTCGAGTTCGGTCCTACCGAGCCAGTGCGGCAGACGGTCTGCCGGAAACCTGTCGCACAGCGTCCCGCCGCGGCCGACGAAATGCGGGTCGGGCGCGCCGGGCGCGGGCATGGTGTCGGCGGACAGGGCCGCATAGAAGCCGGCGAGCCAGCCTCGTACGTCGGGCTCGATCTCGGCCTCGGCCCGGCCCGGGCGCTGGAAGTAGGAGACGTAGAACTCCTCCTCGCCGCCCATTCCTGCGAAGACCTCGCTGGGCCTGGGGCCGCCGGGCGGGGTGTAGGGCACGCTCAGCAGCCCGACCGCGCGGAACACGTCGGGCTGCAGCAGAGCCGAGGTGGCGGCAATGGTGGCGCCCCAGTCGTGTCCGACGATCACAGCGGACTGCTCGCCGAGGGCGTCGACCACGGCGACGTTGTCCGCGACCAGGTCGAGCATGCGGTACGCGGCCACGTCCTCGGGTCGGGAGGAACGTCCGTAACCGCGGACGTCAAGGGCCACGGCACGGTAACCGGCGGCGGCCAGGGCCGGCAGCTGGTGCCGCCACGAGTACCAGAACTCCGGGAAACCGTGCACGAGCAGCACCAGAGGCCCGCTGCCCTGCTCGACCAGGTGGATGCGGCCGGCGGGTGAGGGCACAAGGCGGTGGTGGGGGCGGTCGGCGGCGAGGGTCGGCGGCATGGGTCCCTCCCGGGGGCGAGCAACGAAGGCGCGAGTGACGATCCTGCCGGGTGCGCGGCGATGCGGTCGATGCCCGTTGCCATTTCGGCAAATCGGCGACCGGCCGCCGGACATCTGCGCGGCGAGCATGAGCGTCGGCCGGCAGACCCCGCCGTCGGGCCGCAGGCCCACGCACCGGTCGCTGGGCCGGTACGGGACGGCGCACCCGTGCGGGACGGCGGGGCCCATTGGCGGGCCAGGCGCCTTGGCGGGCCCGAAGCCCCGGCGCCGAGTCGCCAAGCGCCCATGCCTCGACGAGCGCAGGCCATGAGACGGCGGAAGCGTGCGCCGGGCCGAAGGCTCCGGCGTCCGCCGAAAAAACCTCGCACCCGCACAGCGGACCAATGCCAGACAGCGGACGCCTCTCCACCCCGCAAGGCCGGTATGCCGACCCCCATGCCCGCCGAACAGCCCAGGCGCCGGACGCCGTGTGCCCGGCCCAGACTGCAAACCCGGGCGGCGCACGCCTCGCCGGGCCGAAAGCCCAGGCGCCAGTCGCGCGACAAGCGCGCCCCCGACGGCGGATGCGACGCCGGGCCGCACGCCCCCGGACCAGCGCCGGCGCCGGCCGCGAGACAGGAGATTCGTCGGTCGGAGTGCCGGGATTCCCGGCCGCTCAGTCCTCCGCGAGCAGTTCCACCGGTGTGGCGATGACGTCCACGAGGGCGTCGCCGCGCAGTGCCGTGAGGGCGAGGGGGTGTCCTATGGCGTCCTCCAGCATCAGGCGCTGCAGGGCCTGGGCACTGGTCACCGGTTCGCCGTGGGCGGTGAGCAGCAGGTCGCCGTCCCGCAGTCCGGCCCGGGCGGCGGGGGACGCGGGCACCACCTCGACGATCCGCAGGCCCGTGCGGCGGCCGGTGCGTGCCCGCAGCAGGGGCGGCAGCGGCGCGGGGATACCGGCGAGGCCCAGACAGGCGCGGCGGACTCTGCCGTCGGAGAGCAGGGTCGCGATGATCCGACGGCTGGTGCCGTTCACCGGGATGGCAAGACCCAGGCCGACGTCGGCGATGGCGGTGTTGATGCCGACGACGCTGCCGTCGGCCGTGGCGAGCGCCCCGCCCGAGCTGCCGGGGTGGAGGGTGGCGTCGGTCTGGACGACGTCGTCGATGACGCGGGTCGCCCGGCCCGCGCTCGCCGGCAGCGACCGGCCCAGTGCGCTGACCACGCCGGCGGTGACGCTGCCGGTCAGCCCGAGAGGGTTGCCGACCGCCACGACCAGCTGCCCCACCCGTAGCGCGTCGGCCTCTCCGAGCCGGACCGGGGGCGGCGTCGGCCCGTCGGCGCGGACCACCGCGAGGTCGGAGAGCGGGTCGGCGCCGATGACGTGGAAGGGGGTGGTCGTGCCGTCCGCGAAGTGCGCCGTACCGGCGTCGGAGTGCCCCACGACATGGGCGTTGGTGAGCAGGAAGCCGTCGTCGGTGAACACCACCGCGGAGCCGGTCCCCATGACGAATCGGCCTCTGGAGCGGCGGTGCGCGACGTTCAGGGCCGCCACCTTCGGGGTGAGTTCGGCGGCGACGGAGGTGACGATCTGCGAGTAGGAGTCGAGCGCGGCCTGCTCCTGGCGGGAGCGGTCGGGCTCGGAAAGTGTCTCAGCCACGAGTCGGCCTTTCCGCTGGCCCAAGGGCATACATGCGCGTATTACATGCTTACACCCTTGCATCGGCAGACGGACCGCGACTTCGCTGCGGGCTGACGCCGGCGTCCGTTCAACGTGTGCGGGGCCCCGCGGTGCCGGAGTCCGTCCGCCTCGAGGTGCGCAAAGTGCCGACCGTCCTCAGCAGACGGTCCGCGGGTGCGCGCAGCTCGGGGTGGGCATTGACCGTGTTCCGCAGGCCCCGCACCGGTCTCCGCCACAGCCGGTGGGCCGCAGCGACCGGGTGGGGGCGGCTGGCGAATCCTTCCGCCACGCGCAGCTCGCGGGTCTTGAGCCAGTCCTTGTACTCCTTGTCGCCACGCCCCAGGTCCATCAGCGTCACCCCGTTCCGGGCAGCAGCCTCGGCGGTGCGCAGATGCATCATCAGGCCGGGCGAGTAGTAGTGCAGGTCGGGGTCGTAGGCGGTGAACCAGGCGGCCAGCACGGTACGCGACCTGGGCCCGAAGTGCGCCGCCACCGGCCGGTCGCCCGCGTACAGCACCGACAGCACACCGGTGAAGTGCTCCTCGCGGACCTCGAAGAGATGGTCCACCAGGTCGACGATCCACGGCCGCGAGAAGCGGTCCATCCGGCCCGTCCTGCGGTACTGGGCGGACTTCCACTGCATGAGCCGGCGCAGCATCCGCGGATCGCGCTCGTCGAACTCGAAGCGCACCTCGCCCACGTCGCGCCCGAGACGGCGTTCCTTCTTCAGCGTCGTCTTGGCCAGCCCCGGGTAGGCACCGCGCAGCCACGGCGCATAGCCGCTCTCGTCGGGCTTCAGATCCACGACCGGGGAGGCGAACGTCCCCGTGACATGCCGGCCGAACGGCCTCTGTTCCGCGACGAGATGGTCGAACTCGAAGATGGACAGCCCGCAGGCTCTCAGCAGGTCCTGGGCGTCCCAGGTGACTCCGGGGCGGTGCACCAGCGCCTGGCAGTCGGAGAGGCCGAGCCCGACGGCCCGACCGATGCCGAAAGCGTTGCGTTCGTACGGGAAGAAGCCGACCGGCGCCCCGTCCTCACGCAGGACGGCGATCCGGGTACCGGCGCGGTATCTGCCGATCCCGAGTGCGAACTCCGGAGCCAGGAAAGGATTGGCGTACTCGGGGGACTCGTCCATCGCCGCATGCCACGCCGTACGCAGCGAGGTGCTCAGTTCGTCGGCTCTGTGGATCGTGACGTCCACGTCAGATCATCCGCCCTTCCCCAGGCTCCGCGAGGGACGACCCGGCCGCAGGGCAGGCCGGTAGAGCGTGTGGACCCCTGTTCATTGATCGCATCCGCGACCGCTCCCCCCGTGACGTCCCCCCGCGGCGCACTGTCCGCGTCCTACCACGTTCTTTGAGTATCAGCCGGTTCCCGGCCGTGTACACGGTCGTTCCGCGTTTGATCCTCGGGTTCCGAACTGCCCGCCGAGGATCAAACGTCGCGAAACAGTACGCATGTTGTCAAGAGTGCCTGCCGCTGCAAAACGGCAGCGGAAGAAGTGGTCCTGGCCGGGCACGTACATTTCACGCCGTCCTCATGTGCGGTCCGTTTCGCCGGGCCGGGCTCCAACTAGCGTCGTGCAGTGGCCCGAACCGACCCGAGTGAGGTTTCGATGTCCGCAAGACACACCCTCGCCGCCCTGGCGCTGGCTCCGGTGCTCGCCTTCCCGGCGGCGGCTCATGCGACGACGCACGAGGGCTCCCGCGTGCCGCCCGGGAAGACGCACTTCGATCTGCAGGCCCACCGCGGCGGCATCGGCATGACGACCGAGGAGTCCCTGGAGGGATTCGGCAAGGCGATGCGCCTTGGGGTGTCCACCCTGGAACTGGACACCCAGATCACCAAGGACGAGAAGGTCGTCGTCAACCACGACCGACAGGTCAGCGCCCAGAAGTGCCGTGACACCGCACCCGTCACGCCGGGCGACCCGATGTATCCGTACGTCGGGAAGTACATCAAGGACCTCACGCTGGCCCAGATCAAGACCATGGACTGCGGCTACCAGCAGCTGCCCGGTTTCCCCGAGCAGGAGGTGGTCAAGGGGTTCCGGATGGTCGAGCTCAAGGACGTCCTGAACCTGGTCAGGAGCTATCACGCGAGGCAGCTCAAGCTGAACATCGAGACCAAGGTCGAGGCGGGCGCCCCCGAACAGACCGCGCCGCGCGCGCTGTTCGTGCGACGGGTCTACGAGGAGATCCACCGCTCCGGCCTCGAGCGCCAGGTCACCATCGAATCCTTCGACTGGGGCGCGCTCAAGGCGATGCACAAGCTGGCTCCGAAGTGGCCCCTCGTCGCGCTGACGAACTACGACTTCCTCCAGGTCGGCCGGCCGGGCGCCTCGCCGTGGCTCGGCGGGATCGACGCCGACGACTACGGCGGCGACTTCGTGAAGGCGGCGGCCACCATCCCCGGTGTCAGGGCCCTCTCACCCAACTACGGCTTCCCGCAGACCGGAAAGGTCGGTGACCCGGACTTCCGCTTCTACTCCGACCGGACGATGGTCGAGGAGGCCCACGCACGGGGCCTGAAGGTCATCCCGTGGACCTGCGACGATCCGGCCACCGTGGAGGCGCTGATGGACATGGGCGTCGACGGAGTCATCACCAACTACCCCAACCACGTACGGCAGATCATGGCCGACCGAGGCATGCGTCTGCCCAAGCCGTACCAGCCCCGTTGACACAGGCACAGCGGCAGCACACCCGTTTCCTTGGCGCCGGCAGCGCAAGTGATCTACGTCTCAGCCGGTGAACCGGGGGGCGGTGAACGCGGTCACAGCAGATGACGTAGTCATCGAGTGCCCGCGGCGGATGATCCGTGTCGGCACATAAGGACGCCCTCCACTGTGCCCCACACCCCCACTTCGCTCCTCCCCGACAAGTCCATACCGGCGCCGGTCGCGCCTCCCCCGCATGACCGGCGCCCCCGTCCGCCCGGCCGCCTCGATCCCCACCTCCTGGCGACCGCCCTGTTCGCCGCGTACGCGACACTGTCCATCCTCCGGTACGAGCATCTGGCGACCCGCTCCTGGGACCTCGGTATTTTCGAGCAGGCGGTCCGTGCCTACGCCCGGCTGCAGGCACCGGTCGCCGATCTGAAGGGGCCCGGGTTCGACATCCTGGGCGATCACTTCAGCCCGGTGCTCGCGCTACTCGCCCCCGTCCACCGGTTCTTCCCCTCCCCTGTCACGCTGCTCGTCGCCCAGGCCGCCCTCTTCGCGCTGTCGGCCGTGCCGGTGACCCGTGCGGCCGCCGGGCTGCTGGGGCGGCCGCGAGGGCTCGTCCTCGGCCTGGCGTACGGCCTTTCCTGGGGTCTGCAACGGGCGGTCGACTTCGACTTCCACGAGATCTGCTTCGCCGTACCCCTGATCGCCTTCAGCCTGGAGGCGCTGCTGGCCCGCCGGTGGCGGCCCGCGCTGTGGTGGGCGCTGCCGCTGGTGCTGGTCAAGGAGGACCTGGGCCTGACGGTGGCGGCCATCGCGCTGGTCGTCGCCCTGCGCTGCCGCCGCTCTCCGCGCCCGCTCGTGTACGCCCTCGCGGTGGCGGTCCTGGGCATGGTGGCCGCCCTCGTCACCGTCACCGCCGTCATCCCCGCCTTCAACACCACCGGCGGCTACGGGTACTGGTCCAAGGTCGACAGCGGCTTCACCCTCTTCGACGGCACGGGCACCAAACTACGCACCCTGGCCTGGCTGTTGATCCCCACCAGCGGCCTGCTCGCCCTGCGTTCACCCCTGTTCGTCGTGGCACTGCCCACCCTGGGCTGGCGCTTCTGCTCCGCCGACGACCACTACTGGGGCACCGACTGGCACTACAGCGCGGTCCTGATGCCGGTCGTCGCGCTGGCCCTCGTCGACGGGCTCGCCCGGGCGCGCACGAGCTCCCGGCCGTGGCTGCGTTCGTACGCCCAGCACCTGCCCGCAGCGGTCGCCGGAGCCGCCCTGGCCCTCACGACCACGCTCCCGCTGTCCACGCTGACGGAGTCCGCCACCTACGACACCCCTGAAGGCGTCCCCCGCATCGAACGCGCCCTGGACCGCATCCCGGACGGCGCGACGGTCGAGGCGGACATCGGCCCCAGCAGCCGTCTCACCTCCCGCTGCCGCGTCTTCTGGATCGGCGCCACCCGCGGCATCACCCCCGACTACATCGCCCTGAACAACACCGGCAAGTGGGTCGGCGACGTCCAGGCATACGCCCATCAGCTGCACCCCGACGCCCGTTATGTGATCGACGACGCCGCGTACGGTTACGTCGTCCTCAAGCGCAGCTCGTGACCGGCAGGCACCGGACGTCATTGACAAGCCGGATCCGCCAAGGTTGTCATGTCCACATGCTGCGATGCTCTGGGACCTGCTGCCCTCGCCGCGGGTACCGTCATTGAGCGGGCGCCGCGCGCTGCTCGACGCCGCCCTGACCGAGTTGACGGCCCGCCCCGGAGTGCTCCTCCACGGCCCCGCGGGCATCGGCAGGTCCACGCTCCTGACTGCTCTGGCGGCGTCCCTGGCCGCGCAGGACAAGTCCTGCACGCTGTTGTACTGCTCGCCCGCCCAGGAGGACGCCCGGCTGCCGTTCGTCGGCCTGATCGACCTGTTCACGCGGGTGCCGGAGCACTCCCTGGAGGCCCTGGCATCCCAGCCGCGGGCGGCGCTGCGGGCAGTCCTGCTGCGCGGCCCGGAGCCCGCCGACGACCAGGGCCGTCTCGCGGTGCGCGTCGCCGTCGTCGACGTGCTGCGCACCCTTGCCGCCACCGGCCCCGTGCTCCTGGTCGTCGACGACCTCCAGTGGCTCGACGAGCCGAGCGCCGAAGTGCTCGCCTTCGCCGTACGGCGACTCGACGGCCTCGCCGTCCGGGTGGTGGCCGCCGAGCGGGTGGCCGACGGCGAGCAGCCCGAACGGCTGCGCTGCTGCCCACCGGGCACCGTCGAACTGCCGGTGCCACCCATGACGGACGCAGAGGTGGCCCACCTCGTGCGTACGGCGATCGGCGCGGATCTGCCGCCGGCGGTGCTGCGGGCGGTCCAGGACATCGCTGCCGGAAACCCGTCGTACGCGGTGGAGTTGGGGCGTGCGGCCCCGCGCGATGCGGCATCGGTCGGCTTCGGGCGGGCGCTGCCCGTGCCCCGGAGACTGCGCGCCCTGCTGCTGGACCAGGTACGTACGCTGCCGGCGGCCGTGCGGCACACTCTGCTCGTCGCGTGCACCACCGCCCGCCCCAGCCTCACCGTGCTGCGTGCCGCCGGGCTCGACGACCCCGCCGCGGACCTCGCGGAGGCCGAACGGCTCGGTGTCGCGGCGGTCGACGCCGACGGAACCGTACGTTTCAGCCATCCGCTGATCCGGGCCGCCGTCCGTGCCGACGCCCCGGAACACAGCCGCCGGCAGGCGCACGCCCTGCTGGCCCGCGCGGTCACCGAGCCCGTGGAGCAGGCCCGCCACCTCGCTCTCGCGCACCCGTACGAGGACGAGGCGACCGCGCGCACGCTGATGTCCGCGGCCGAGGCGGCGCGCCGCGACGGCGCACCCGATGCCGCCTTCGAACTGGCCGGGCTCGCCGCCCTGCGCACTCCCGGCGACCGCCCCGCGGACCGCGCCGACCGGCTGCTGGCCGCGGCCGACTACGCATGCGACGCGGGGCAGTTGGAGGAGGCGGGGCAGGCGGCCGAGACCGTGCTCGCCGGGTCGGGCTCCGCACGGCAGCGGGTGCGGGCCCGGCTGATCCTGCTGCGCAACGCCGGGCAGGCGCTCGGGGGCGCCCGTGACCTGATCGAGGAGGGCCTGCGGGACGCCGACGGCGACCCTGAGGCCGAGGGATGGCTGCACCACTGGGCGGCCGTACGCGGCCTGCTGTGCGGGGAGTTGGCTCAGGCGGCCCGGCATGCCCGGCGCGCTGCCCGGCAGGCGGCCCGGGCGGACGACACCGACACCCGCATCGGCGCCCTCGCCACCCTCGCCCGGGTGCAGTCCCTGGCCGGGGAAGCGGCCGCCGCCGGCGCCGCACTCGACGAGGCCCTCACCCTGGTCGGCGGCGCCGACGCCGGCCCGGAGAGCTGGGGGCTGATCCGGATGCGGGCCATCCTCGCCCTGGACTCCGACCGGGTCACCGAGGCCGGACAGCAGGTCGCCGGACTCCTCTCGGAGATCGGAGAGTTCGCCGGGGTCGAGGAGGTCATGGCGACCTTGGTGGCGCTGACCCGTATCCAGGTGCGCGCCGGGCACTGCCGGGACGCACTGCGCACCGCAGCCCGCTGCACGCGTGCCCTGGCCGAGACGGGCGTACAGGCGGCTCCCGCCCTGTATGCGGCGGCGCTCGCGGCGATCGCGGGCGGCACCGCCGACGAGGCCCGGCACCTGGCCGAGCAGGCGGTCAGGGCCTCGGAGGCGGACGGCGACCGGCTGTTCCTGCTGCGCGCACTGGCCGTGCTCGGACAGGCCGAGCTGCTCGCCGGCGACCCTCGGAGCGCGGCAGCAGCGGCCGAGGCGCTGCACCGTGTCAGGGAGCTGGGCGAAGCGATGGGCGCCGCCGATCCGCCGTTGCTGCACTGGTACGGCGACCTGGCCGAAGCCCTTGTGATCCTGGGCGAGACGGACACCGCCGGGGCGGTCCTCCACGAGGCCCGCACACGGGAGTCCGGCGATGCGCCCGGCAGCGTACTTGCGGCTCTGGAACGGGCGGAGGGGCTGCGGGAGGCGGGGCTCGGCCGGGCGAAGGAGGGGGCGGTACGGCTGCGTGGCGCGGTGGACCGTCTGCGTCAACTCCCGCTGCCCATGGAGCTGGTGCGCACCCTGATCGCCCTCGGCGCGGTCGAGCGCCGTGCGCGCCGCAGGACCGCGGCACGAGCAGCCCTCGGTGAGGCGTTGGAAACCGCGACACGGATCGGCGCCGCTCCGCTGGCGGCGCGGGCCGGGGACGAGCTGGCACGGCTGGATGCCGGGGACCGCAGCGGCGAGGCGGGCGCGGCCGGACCCGAACTCACCCCCACGGAAGCCAGGATCGCCGAACTCGTCGGCGGCGGAGCCACCAACCGCGAAGTCGCCGCGGAGCTGTTCATCAGCATCAAGACCGTGGAGGGCGCCCTGTCGCGGGTCTACCGCAAGGTCGGTGTCCGCTCGCGCACCGCGCTCGCCCATGCGATGGCGGTCGCCGTCATCGCGTCCGGCGCGGCAGCCGTGAACTCGGGCGACGACGACCAAGTCAGGCCCGCCGTAGAGGCAGTGACGTCGAGTCAGCCCGGACGGGTCCGGGCGGCCCGTGCGCTGGACAGCCACCGCTGACGTGACATCCGGCGTTCATGTGACATCAGTTGTTAACACGTGAAGCAAGGGTTCCCCCGCTTATGCGGGTGGGGCGGATGTTCCTACGTTGAAGCCGTTCCGACTTCCGGGACATCACCCCCCACCTCCGGAGGACTTCAGTGAAGTCACGTCTGAAACTGCTCGGCCTGGTCACCGTTCCGGCGCTGCTCGCCGCCGCCGTACCCGCGGCCCACGCCGCGGGCACCGCCCAGCCGCACTCGACGCGCGCGGCCGTCACCGGAGATGTCCTCAAGGGACTGAACAAGAACGCCACCCGCACGGGCAGCGTCGCCGCCGGGAAGCGGATATCGGTGGCCATCAGCCTGACCCCCAGAAACGACAAGGCGCTCGACACCTTCGTCGCCGAGGTCAGCGATCCGCGGTCGAGCTCCTACGGCCACTACCTGACGAAGGGCCAGTTCGCGGCGCGCTTCGGCCGGACCGCCGCCGAGGTCCAGCAGCTCAAGGACTATCTGCGCGCGCAGGGCCTCACCGTCGGCAAGGTCCACTCGGGCAACCTGCTGGTCGACGCCAGCGGCACCGCCGCCCAGCTGGAGAAGGCCTTCGGCACCAAGCTGTCGACGTGGAAGGACACGGCGTCGGGGCGCTCGTTCTACGCCAACGACACCGCGCCGACCCTGCCGACCTCCGTCGCCTCCCTCGTCAGTGACGTGGCCGGCCTCAACAACCGCCTCACCCTGCACCACCAGGCGCCCTCCACCGTCACCCCGCACAACGGTCCGGGCGGCGGCTACACACCGGCCCAGCTCAAGGGCGGCTACAACGTCTCCGGCACGTACACCGGCAGCGGCCAGAAGATCGCGCTGCTGGAGTTCGACGGTTTCCAGCAGTCCAACATCACCAAGTACGACACCAACTACAGCCTGGGCTCGCCCAACCCGACCGTGCAGCAGGTCGACGGCGGCTCCGGCGCGCTCGGCGACGGCCAGGTCGAGGTCGAGCTGGACATCGAGGTGCTGCACGCGATCGCCCCCAAGGCGAACGTCACCGTCTTCGAGGGCCCCAACTCCGATGCCGGCGAGGTCGACACGTACCAGGCCATCGTCGACAGCGGTATCCCCACCACCTCGATCAGCTGGGGCGCCGCGGAGAGCGCCCGCACCACCTCGGGCATCAACGCGGTCGACGCCGTCTTCAAGGCGGGCGCCGCCCAGGGCCTCGGCTTCTACGCGGCCTCCGGTGACAGCGGCTCCGACGACGCGGGCGACGGCGGCACCTCCGTCGACTACCCGGCCAGCGACCCGTATGTCACCGGCGTCGGCGGCACCAAGCTGACCGTGACCTCGTCCAACGCCTTCAGCAAGGAGGTGGCCTGGTCCGGCGGTGGCGGCGGCAAGTCCTCCGTCTTCAAGATCCCCAGCTGGCAGACCGCGGTGCAGAAGAGCGCCGGCGGCGGCTTCCGCCAGGTCCCGGACGTCTCCGCGCACGCCAACCCGAGCCCGGGTGTCTCGATCTACTCGCAGGGCTCGTGGTCGTCGGTCGGCGGCACCAGCGCCGCGGCGCCCGAGTGGGCGGCGTTCGCGGCCCTCTACAACCAGCAGGCCGCGGCGGCCGGCAAGGCCAACCTCGGCTTCGCCAACCCTGCCCTCTACTCGGCGAACGGCACCGGCTTCCACGACATCACCAGCGGCAGCAACGGGGCCTACTCCGCGGCCACCGGCTGGGACTTCACCACCGGATGGGGCTCGTACAACGCCGCGACCCTGGCGAGCAAGCTGCTCGGCTGATCACGGGCGGCTGACGACGGATCCATGAAGCGCGGGGCGGGATCTCTACCGGCCCGCGCAGCGACATGAACCAAGGGGAGCACGTCAGGCCACCTCGAGGGCGAACGTCAGGAGACCCGACGCATCACCTCCCGGCAGAACGCTCCGACCCCGTCCGGGTCGTCGATGAACTGGTTCGGCTTGATGCAGAAGGTCGTGAAGCCCTGCTCCAGCTGCTCCGGGATCGATGCGAGAGCCGCGCCGAGGTCGGCCGGCGAGTGGTCGTCGGGGAATACGGCCTGGGTGCCGCCGATCATCTCCAGTTCGGCGGCGTCCCGGCCGGCGGCGGCCATCGCGTCCTTGAGCAGTTGCAGGTCCTGCGGTGCGGGCCGGCCCAGCGGGTGGAAACCGTGGCCGTACCGGACGAGTCGGCGCAGGACGGGTCCGTGCAGGCGCTGTCCGCCGAACCACAGCCGCGGACCCTCCGGCCGGTACGCCTTGGGCTCGAAGTAGACGTCCCGGAAGGGGTAGTGCTCGCTCTCGTGCGAGATCGGCGACGGCCCCCAGGCCTTGGCCCAGACCTCCAGGTGTTCGTCGAGCAGCCGCCCTCGCCTGCCGAAGGGCACCCCCAGCGCCTCGTACTCGTCCTTGCTCCAGCTGACCGTGGGCTGCACCAGCAGCCGGCCCTCGCTGATCAGGTCGAGGGTGCTCAACTCCCGTGCCATGAGCAGCGGATGACGCAGCGGCGCGAGAACGGCCGCGGCGGCCAGCCGCAGGCGTTCGGTGACGGAAGCGATGGCGGCGAGCAGGAGCAGCGAGTTCGGCCAGGGGGTGTACGGGTCCTGGTTGCGGTCCAGTCGGAGAAGTACAGCCGGTCGCCGTGCCAGCGGGGTGACTCGACCAGGCCCCGGCCGGTGAGCAGTGTGGATACGTGGGTCATCGTTCTCACAGCCCTGCGCTCGGGCCGGCCCGGTGCCGGCCTGTCAACCTCTACACGAACGAGGGCCCGCCGAATCGACAGCGCGCGGCGACCGGTACCCGGACACTGCGGGCCCGGCTACCCGGCCTTGCGGCCGACTCCCGCATACACCCAGTACTCCGACGGCTTTTCCGGGATCGGGTCGCCGGGGTCCGGGCGCCACAAGGGTACGTGGACCAGGCCCGGCTTCACGAGGTCGAAGCCGGTGAACAGGTCGTGGATCTCGTCGTGGGAGCGGGCGGTGACCGAGGAGGTGGCCCTGGCGCTGTACAGCTTGCTCACGGCGGCGGCCGTGTCCGGGCGGTCCTCGTTCGTGGCGTGGGTCAGTGCCAGCCAGCTGCCTTCGGGCAGTGCGTCCCGGAAGGCGGCGACGATGCCGGCCGGGTTCTCCTCGGGCGTGACGAAGTGCAGGATCGCGACCATCAGGACGGCGAGGGGCTGCTCGAAGTCGATCAGTTTGCGCAGTTTCGGGGCGGCCAGGACGTCGGCCGGCCGGCGGATGTCGGCGTCGACGATGTCCGCGTCCGGGTTGTCGGCGAGCAGGGAGGTGCTGTGGGCCACGGCCACGGGATCCTTGTCCACGTAGACCACCCGGGCCCCGGGGCTCGCCGCCTGGGCCACCTCGTGCACATTGCCCTGGGTGGGGATGCCGGAGCCGAGGTCGATGAACTGCCGTACCCCGGCGTCGACCAGGTGGCGCACGGCCCGTCCGAGGAAGGCGCGGTTGGCCCGGGCCAGCGTGCGGACCTGGGGGTCGATGCCGGTGACGGCCGCGACCGCTTCCCGGTCTATGGCGAAGTTGTGCCGGCCGCCCAGCATGGCGTCGTACATGCGGGCCACGCTCGCCTTGTCCGGATCGGTCCCCGGCGGAATCCGTTCGTTGTCGAGCACCACAACTCCCTTTCCGACCAAAGACCTTGACGCGACATCATATAGTTGCCGACGACACACGGCGAGCCACCCTCATCGCTGTGCGCCCGGAGCCCCACACCCGGAAAGGCACGACCCCTGCGGAACGAACCGCGCAGCCGCACCGACATACCCCCCGCCGCACTGCCCTCGCCCCGCCGGTCGGCCTTCTCCCCCGCCGCCGACGCCATCGGTTCGGAGCTCGACCTGGGGCTGACCGGCAGCCATGTCGTGCACGCGCTGACCCCCGGCTTCTGCGATGCGGCATCGATCTATCTGCTGGAGCGCTGGCTGCGCGACGAGAACACGTACGCCGTCGCCGACCCGCCCCAGATAGAGGCGCGCCGTCTGGCGCTGCGCATCGGCACGGACGCGGTGCAGGACTGGGAGGGCGTGCTCCCGGTCGGCGAAGTGATCGTCTTCCCGCGTGAGACGCCGTACGCGCGTGCTCTCGCCGCCGGGCACGCGCAGTTGCTCGACACGATCGACCCGCACACCTCCCAGCGGCTGGTGGCCTCCGGGGGCGGCGACGCGCGGATCGACGATCTGCTGCACGTTTCGTCCTTCGTCGTCGTCCCGCTGCAACTGCGCGGCACCGCGGTCGGGTTCGTGGCCTGCTCGCGCGGCCCGGACCGGGCCCCCTTCCGGCCCGCGGACGTCGTGGCCGCGGAGGCGCTGGCCGCACGAGCCGCCACGGCCCTGGACAACGCGCGCCGCTACGAGCGCGAGCGCCGCACCGCCCTGGCCATCAGGAACAGCCTGCTGCCCGGCACGGCGCAGGAGGTCGAGGGCTGCCGCATCGCCCACGGCTGCCTGCCCGCCGGGCAGGGCAACATCATCGGCGGTGACTGGTTCGACGTGCTGAGACGGCCCGGTGACCGGGTCAGTCTGGTCGTCGGGGACGCCATGGGGCACGGCCCGGAGTCCGCCGTCGCGATGATCCAGCTGCGCACCGCCGTCCGCACCCTGGCCACCCTCGACATCCCGCCGGCCGATCTCATACGCCGCCTCGACGCACTCGCCTGCGACACCCCGGGAGCATCGTTCGCGACCTGTATCTACGCCGAGTGGGACGCCCGGCGGCACACCTGCACCCTGGTGGGGGCCGGCCACCCGCCCCCGCTGCTGCGCGGCCCCGACGGCCGGACCGCGCCCGTCGCGCTCACCGGCCCGGGCCTGCCCCTGGGGCTGGGCACGGGCAGCTACGAGGCGACCGTACTGACCCTGGACGAACCCGCTCTGCTCGTGCTCTACAGCGACGGCCTCGTCGAGTCCCGGGACGCCGACATCGACCAGGAGATCGTCCGCCTCGCGCGCGCCCTGGACACGGCGGCCGTCGAGTCCGCGGCCGCCGGCGAGCACGACCCGCTGCAGTCCCTGTGCCGACGGCTGCTGAGCGCCCCTTCCGCCGCGGCCGCCGCCGACGACCGCACCCTGCTGCTCGCCGAGCTGACCCCCCGGAAGGGCTGAACGCCCTTCGCCCGGCAGCCTTTCAGGCCGTCAGGTGTGCCCACACGGCGTTGCCGCCGGTGAGTCTGGACCGGTCGACTCCCCAGCTGTCCGCGATCGCCTCCACGATGAGCAGCCCGCGGCCGCTCTCGTCGTCGGGGCACGGCTCGCACCGGGGCAGGCCGCGGTCCGTGCGGTCGTGGTCGTGGACCTCGAGCCGCAGACACTGGTCGGTGATGAGCCCGATGCCGCACAGGATCCGGGCGCTGAGGGTGTGCCGTACGGCGTTGGTGGCCAGTTCGGACACGAGCAGGACGGCGTCCGCGCACAGGTCGGCCGGCAGCCGCCAGGCGCTCAGGCGCGCGCCGATGGAGCGGCGGGCGACCTTGATGCTGGAGCGGTGCGGCGGCAGTTCGAGCCAGTGGGTGCGCTCCTGGTTCGGGGCGTCTAAGAGCTGCGGGGAGGAAGTCGTGTGGGGGGACACGCAGTTGCCTTCCGTGGGGAGCGGGGCGCGCAGTGACCGTCGAAGCGATTCACGTAAGTAACTATGCTCACAGGGCAGTTCAAGCTGCAACCAGCTGCCTGATAATTTCATGGAGCCGGTATCTGTCCGTCCGCATCGTCAAGTCGCTTTCCTCAGCGTCACGATGACGGCGGCTCAGGAGGTACAGCGTGGTGAACGAAGGTCGGTCGGGCGCGGGCAACAGCCCCAGTGCACCTACCGTTCTCCGCATGATCCTCGGCCGGCGGCTGCAGGAGCGGCGCCAGGATGCGGGCCTGACGCTGGACCAGGCGGCCAGGGCCCTGCGGGTGACGTCCTTGACCATCCGCCGCCTGGAGAAGGCGGAGGTCGGCCTCAAGCCCCTCTACGTGGACAAGCTGCTGGAGACGTACGGGGCCGACCGACAGGAGATCGACGAGTTCGTCGCCCTCGCCGAGCGGGCCAACGAACCCGGCTGGTGGCATGTGTACCGCGATGTGCTGCCGAGCTGGTTCAGCGGCTACGTCAGCCTGGAGTCGGGGGCGACGACGCTGCGCACCTACGAGCCGCACTATGTGACCGGGCTGCTGCAGACCCACGACTACGCGCGCGAGGTGCTGCGCGGCGGCTTCCCGGGCGGCAGCGAGGAGGACCTGGAGCGGCGGGTGGATCTGCGGCTGCGCCGCCAGTGCCTGCTGGACGGACCCGATGCGCCCACGCTGTGGGTGGTACTCGAAGAGACGGTTCTGCACCGGGTGGTGGGTGGTCCCGAGGTGATGCGGGAGCAGATCGACCGGCTCCTGGAGGTCTCGGAGCTGGAGCACGTCAGCGTCGACGTCGTGCCGTTCTCCGCGGGCGCCCACGTCGGCGCGTGCGCCCCCTTCACCTACTTCCGGTTCAAGGAGCCCGAGCTGCCCGACATCGTCTACAGCGAGATCCTCTCCGGCGCCATGTACCTGGACCAGCGCTCGGACGTCTCGGCCCATCTCGAGGCGCACAACCGCATGTCCCTGCTGACCTCGGACACGGACAGCAGGGCGCTCCTGAACCGCATGCGAAAGGAGTACTCATGACCAGCGCCGACGGCGGTGTCCGCGGCGTCTACAACGGCATGCCGGCGACGGACCTCGGCGAACAGGGCTGGGAGTCTCCGTGGAGCGGCCCCAACGGGGGCCAGTGCGTGCAGACGAAACAGCTCGCCGACGGCCGTGTGGCCCTGCGGCAGTCGACGGACCCCGCAGGCCCCGCGCTGATCTACACCCCGGAGGAGATCACCGCGTTCGTCGCGGGAGTCAAACGAGGTCTCGCCGATCATCTGACGGCCCTGTACCCCCCACGCACACCACCGAAAGGGACAGCATGACCAACTCGCCCGCGCGCGACATCGACACCACTCGGCCCCACTCCGCCCGGATGTACGACTACTACCTCGGCGGCAAGGACCACTTCGAGGTCGACAAGCTGGCCGCGGAGACCGTCGCCTCGGTCTACCCGGCGATCTTCGTGTGCGCCCGTGAGAACCGGGCGTTCATGCATCGCGCCACCCGGGTGCTCGCCCAGGAGCACGGCATCCGCCAGTGGCTGGACATCGGCACCGGCATCCCCACCGAGCCGAACCTGCACCAGGTGGCCCAGTCCGTGGTCCCCGAGGCCAGGGTGGTCTACGCGGACAACGACCCGCTCGTCCTCAAGTACGCCGAGCGCCTGATGCGCAGCACCGCCCAGGGCCGCACCACGTACATCGAGGCGGATGTCAACGACCCGGCCGCGCTGCTGAACTCCCCTGCGCTGGCCGAGGTCCTGGACCTGGACCGGCCCGTGGCCCTGTCCCTCAACGCCCTGATGCACTTCGTGACGGACGCGCAGGACCCGTACGGCATCGTGGACCGTCTGCTGGCCGTCCTCCCCTCGGGCAGCGCGCTGGCCCTGAGCCACTGCACGCCCGACTTCGACCCGGTCACCTGGCAGAAGGTCACCGACATCTACACCAGTGCGGGCACGCCGGTGCAGTTCCGCTCGAAGGACGACGTCGCCAAGTTCTTCAGCGGACTGGATCTGCTCGACCCCGGAATCGCGGTCGGCCACCGCTGGCGCCCGGACGGCGACCCCGGCGCCACGGACGCCGAGGTCAGCCTCTGGACCGGGGTGGGCATCAAGCCTTAGCCACGCGACGTTTCGCGAAGTACCGGACGGCCCCGGGCCCAGTGGCTCCGGGGCCGTCCGGCGGCTGTGGCCCGGGTCAGGGCTGGACGGGCCGGCCGCGGCCCCAGGCCCAGGCGAGACGGTCGGCGCCGGACTGGTTGGTGGTGGCAAGCCAGGGGCGGGAGGCGTCGCCGACGAGCTTCTGTATCGAGTAGATGTCGTCGGTGCGCAGGCCCGGCCAGTACACCGAGCCCATCTTCAGTTCGCGGGCGGTGTCCGTCTCGGCCTGGATGAAGTTGACGTAGTTGTCGTCGGGCGCCGGCTTGTCGTAGTTCAGGCCGGTGGTCATCGGGGCGCCGAACTCGTCGATGACCGTACGGCTCGCGCAGTCGCCGATGCGCTCCTTGAGGTCGGCGGTCCACTGGTCGTAGGTGGCGTACGACTTCCAGAAGCCGTAGTGGTGCAGCGACAGGTAGGTGCCCTTCAGCCGCGGGTCGGCGCAGACCGAGGTGACGTGGTCGTTGTAGCCGGCGCCGCTGACGAAGACGCGGCCCCGGGGGACGGACCCGTACGTCGACAGCCACTTGGCGGCGATGTCGGCCCACTGGGTGTCGGTGTAGCCGTGCGGCTCGTTCATCGGCTCGAAGTAGACCTTCGAGTTGCCCTTGTAGGCCTTGACGACGGTGTTCCACATCGGCCAGTAGGTGGCCTCGTCGTCGATGAAACCGTCCTTCTGGGCGCCCGTGCCCTCCCAGTACGACAGGATCACCTTGAAGCCCTTGTCCGTCGCCGCGTCGATCACGCCGCGGTACGACTTCCAGTAGGAGCCGTTGACGGTGTACGGGTTGATGGGCAGCCGGACGGTGTTGGCACCGAGGTTGGCGCGGAACGCGGAGATGACCCGGCTCGCCTTGGTGTACGTCTGCGCGTAGGTGTCGGAGAGCGACAGCCCGGACAGGACCACGGGGTCGTTGGCGTAGTTGTCGCGCGGGTCTGCCCAGTTGACGCCCTTGAACTGGGTGGTGTCCGTCTTCGGTGCGGCGGAGGCCGGGCTGCCGGTGAGGGTCGCGCCGCTGACCGCGGCGATCGCGACCGCCGCACAGGCGGCGCGCAGCAGCCGGGGAGCGAGGCGGTGGGTGGGGGTCTTGCGCATCGACGTGGCCTTTCAGGAGGTGGCGGCTCGGCGCCCCGCATGTTTACGTAAACATGAGCTGTCGTCGCAACGGATGTTTACGTAAACTCGGCGGCGCCGGAATCGTGGCATCCGCCCCAGCGGCCGTCAAGGCTCCTCACGCGTAACATCCGGTGCGTCGCGCAACAGGTCGGGGCACCCGAGGGAGGCACCAGTGGTGGAACGGGGCAGCACCGGCGTCCCGGGCGGACGCCGCAAGCAGCGGGTCTCCATGGCCGACGTCGCCAAGCTCGCGGGCGTGTCCTCCCAGACGGTCTCGCGGGTCTCCAACGGCTACCCCGGGGTGATCAGTTCGACCCGGGAGCACGTGCTGTCGGCCATGAGGGACCTGGGCTACCGGCCCAACAGCGCGGCCCGCGCCCTGCGCTACGGCCAGTTCAACACCATCGGCGTGATCCTCTTCAGCCTGTCCTCGACGGGCAACAGCCGCACCGTGGAGGCGATCGCCACCCATGCCGCGGCCGAGGGGTATGCGATCACCCTGATCCCCATCGACGTCCCCACCCAGGACAACGTGCTGGGCGCCTTCACGCGCATGGGAGAGCTGGCCGTCGACGCCGTGATCGTCATCATGGAGGTCCATCTGCTGGACACCGGCACGGTGCAGCTGCCGCCCGGTGTGCACGTCGTCGTCGTGGACTCCGACGCCGGCGACCGCTACAGCGTGGTCGACACCGACCAGGCCGACGGCACCCGCAAGGCCGTCAGCCACCTGCTCGACCTGGGCCACCGCACCGTCTGGCACGTGACCGGCCCAAAGACGTCCTTCGCCGGGCAGCGCCGCACCCAGGCCTGGCGCGCCGTCCTCCAGGAGGCGGGGCGCCCGGTGCCGCCGCCCCTGCACGGCGACTGGTCGGCCGAGTCCGGCTACGCGGCCGGTCTCACGCTCGCCGAAGAGCCGGACTGCACCGCCGTGTTCGCCGCCAACGACCAGATGGCGCTGGGGCTGCTGCGCGCCTTCCACGAGCGCGGCCTCAGGGTGCCCGCGGACATCAGCGTCGTCGGCTTCGACGACATCCCCGACGCCGCCTTCTTCGTCCCGCCCCTGACCACGGTCCACCAGGACTTCGCGGAGGTCGGCCGCCGCTGCGTCCAGGACGCCCTCCAGCAGATCCGCACCCGCGGCGACTCCGAGCCCGGCACCGATCTCGTCCCGACCAGACTGGTGGTCAGGCGGAGCACCGCCGCCCCGCGGGACCGGCAGCAGTGACTGTGCCGTGGCGCACGACGCCGGCGAACCCGGGCCCGTTCGAGCAACCGGGCCGCTGCTCGCGTGCTACAAGGCCGGACATGGAAATCGAACCGGTCACCCCGTCCACCCCGCGGCCCGTGCGCCGACCGACGCTGGTGCAGGGCTGGCACGAACTGACCTTCCTGCACTGGCCGGTCGAGCCGGAGCGGGTGGCCCCTCTGCTGCCTTCCGGTACCCGGCCGGACACGCTCGACGGGGTCACCTATGTCGGCCTGGTGCCGTTCCTGATGCGCGGCGTGGGCCTCGGCCCGGGGCCCGGTCTGCCGTATCTCGGGACGTTCTGTGAGACGAACGTACGGCTGTACTCGGTGGACGGGCAGGGCCGCCGCGGTGTCGTGTTCCGCTCCCTGGACGCGACCCGGCTGCTGCCCGTGCTGGTGGGGCGGCTGGGCGTGCGGCTGCCCTATGTGTGGTCGGCGATGCGGCTGCACCGCGAGGACGGCCGGCTCACCTACACCTGCCGGCGCGGACGGTCCACGGGCCGCGGCCCCCGAAGCCGGGTCGTGGTGCGACCCGGCGCGCCCATGGCGCAGCCCACACCGCTGGAGCTGTTCCTCACCGCCCGCTGGGGCATGCACGTCCCGTGGCACGGCCGCACGGTGCACCTGCCGAACGAGCACGCGCCCTGGCCGCTGCACCGGGCCGAACTGCTCGACCTGGACGACGAGTTGATCACAGCGGCCGGTCTGCCACGGATGACGGACGCGCCGGTCAGCGTGCTGTACTCGCCGGGCGTCTCGGTCCGGTTCGGGACGCCGTCCATCGCCCGCCAGCGGGCCCGGTGCCGCCAGGTACGGGGGCAAGTACGTCGTGCGCCTTCGGCTGCGCGCTGACCACCCCGCGGGTGTAAGGCCAGACCTGCTGGAACTCGTCCTGGGGGTGGTGATGAGGTAGTCGGCCTTCTTCGTGTGGCAGACGCCCTGCCGCAGCTCCTCCGCCTCCACCCGGGTCCTGGCCTTGCAGCCGGTCGGTTCGGCGATGACCTCCATCTTCGCAGGTGCCACCACTCCCGCTTCCGGGCGGCAGTCACCACAGAGCGATCAGGAATCGAGAAGCGCCGTCCCCTCGCCCACACCTAGCGTGACCGGGGTGATCCGACGCCTCGTTCCCTCCACGTACCGGCCGGTCCTCGCGCACCGGCTGTTCCGCCGGCTGTTCCTCGGTTTCGCGGTCTCCTCCCTCGGCGACGGGATGAGCTTCGTGGCGGTGGCGTGGCTCGCCATCGAGCTCGCGCCGCAGGCCGGTGCGGGGCTGTGGGTCGGCGGCGCGGTCGCCGCTTACACCCTGCCGGGTGTGCTCGGAGCGCTTCTGTTCGGCCGCAGGCTGCGCCGGGTGCCGGCCAGACGACTGCTGATCGCCGACAGCGTGGTGCGCGGGGCGTTCCTCGGCGCCGTGCCGCTCATCCGGCTCGCCGGGCTGCTTTCGCCGTCGCTGTACGTCGTGCTGCTCGCGGTCTCCTCTCTGCTGCACGCCTGGGGCGGCGCGGGCAAGTACACGTTGCTCGCCGAGCTGCTGCCGGACGGACAGCGGCTCGCCGCGAACACCCTCGTCGGATCGCTCGACTTCGCCGCCACGATCGCCGGGCCCGCGCTCGCCGGAGTGCTGGTGACCTACGGGAGTTCGGCGCTCGTACTGGGCCTGGACGCGCTCACGTATGTGTTCCTCGCGGTACTCGTCGTACGCACCCGGCTGCCGGAGTCGGGGCAGACCTCCCCCGTCGACGCGGCGGCCGCCCGCGGCGGGCTCGCGCTGCTGCGGTCCCGTCCCGAACTGCTGGGGCTGCTGGCGCTCACCTGGTTCTTCAACTTCCTCTACGGCCCGGTCGAGGTCGCCCTGCCGCTGCATGTGACCGAGGACCTGCAAGCATCCGGCACGCTGCTCGGCCTGTACTGGATGCTGTTCGGCTTCGGCGCGGTGCTCGGCTCGCTGGCGGTCGGCGCGCTGCAGCGGCTGCCGCTGTGGCCCGTGACGGTCGGCATCGTGACGGCCTGGGGGCTCGTACTGGTGCCGTTCGGGGCCGGTGCGCCGACGGCCGTCACCGTCGCGTGCTTCACGCTCGGCGGCGCGATCTACGGCCCGTTCGTGGCGCTCTCGGTGACGTTGATGCAGGCGAAGTCGCCTCCGCAGCACCTGGCGGCGATGCTCGCGGCCCGCAGCGCGGTGCTGCTCACCGCGTCGCCGCTCGGCACGGCCCTCGGCGGACCGCTCACCACGGCGCTGGGCCCGCGCGCGACGCTCGGCGCCTCTGGGCTCGCCACCGTGACGCTCGGCGCGCTCACATGCGTCCTGCTGCTCGCCCGGCGCAGGAACCGATCAGGAATCGAGAAGCGCGCTCTGGTGAGCCACGGCTAACGTGACCGCACAACGACGACTCCCGCGCCCGCCCGGCCCGACCCATGGAGAGACGATGACCACGGCGAAGAGGACGAACGCGCAGGTGCCCGCGCTGCACGCCGCAGACAGCCACGACATGATCCGCGTGCACGGCGCGCGCGAGAACAACCTCAAGGACGTCAGCATCGAGATCCCGAAGCGCCGGCTGACGGTGTTCACCGGCGTCTCCGGTTCGGGCAAGAGCTCGCTGGTCTTCGACACGATCGCCGCGGAGTCGCAGCGTCTGATCAACGAGACCTACAGCGCCTTCGTGCAGGGCTTCATGCCCAGCCTGTCCCGGCCCGAGGTCGACGTCCTGGACGGTCTGACCACCGCGATCAGCGTCGACCAGCAGCGGATGGGCGCCGACCCGCGCTCCACGGTCGGCACCGCCACCGACGCCAACGCGATGCTGCGGATCCTGTTCAGCCGGCTCGGCAAGCCCTACGTCGGCCCGCCCGGGGCGTTCGCCTTCAACGTGCCCTCGGTCTCCGCGGCCGGTGCGATCTCGGTGGGTGGCGGCGCAAAGCAGAAGGTCACGTTCAACAAGGTGGGCGGCATGTGCCCGCGCTGCGAGGGCCGTGGCTCGGTCTCCGACCTGGACCTGACCCAGCTCTACGACGACAGCAAGTCGATCAACGAGGGTGCGTTCACCATCCCCGGCTACACCGGCGGTGGCTGGAACTCCCGGCTGTACGCGGAGTCCGGCTTCTTCGACGCGGACAAACCGATCCGCAGCTTCACGAAGAAGGAGCTGCACGACCTCCTGCACCGCGAACCGACCCGGATGAAGATCGCGGGCATCAACATGACCTACGAGGGTCTGATCCCGCGCATCCAGAAGTCGATGCTGTCCAAGGACAAGGAGGCGATGCAGCCGCACGTGCGGGCCTTCGTGGAGCGAGCGGTCACCTTCACCGTCTGTCCCGAGTGCGAGGGCACCCGGCTCGCCGAGCACGCCCGCTCCTCGAAGATCAAGAAGATCTCGATCGCGGACGCCTGCGCGATGGAGATCAGGGACCTGGCCGACTGGGTGCGCGCACTCGCGGAGCCGTCGGTGGCGCCGCTGCTCACCTCGCTGCAGCAGACCCTCGACTCGTTCGTCGAGATCGGTCTCGGCTACCTCTCGCTGAACCGGCCCGCCGGCACGCTCTCCGGCGGTGAGGCGCAGCGCGTGAAGATGATCCGCCATCTCGGCTCCTCGCTCACCGACGTCACGTACGTCTTCGACGAGCCGACCGCGGGCCTGCACCCGCACGACATCCAGCGGATGAACGGACTGCTGCTGCGGTTGCGGGACAAGGGCAACACGGTGCTCGTCGTGGAGCACAAGCCGGAGGTCATCGCCATCGCCGACCACGTGGTCGACCTCGGCCCCGGCGCCGGCACGGCGGGCGGCACCGTCTGCTACGAGGGCACGCTCGACGGGCTGCGCGGCAGCGACACCGTCACCGGGCGCCACCTCGACGACCGCTCGAAGCTCAAGGACGGGGTGCGCAAGTCCACCGGCGCCCTGGAGATCCGCGGCGCCACGGCGAACAACCTGCGGGACGTCGACGTGGACATCCCGCTCGGCGTGCTCGCCGTGATCACCGGTGTGGCGGGGTCCGGCAAGAGTTCGCTCGTGCACGGGTCGATCCCCGCCGAGCTCGGGGTCGTCTCGGTCGACCAGAGCCCGATCCGGGGTTCGCGGCGCAGCAACCCGGCGACGTACACCGGTCTTCTCGAACCGATCCGCAAGGCGTTCGCCAAGGCCAACGGCGTGAAGCCCGCGCTGTTCAGCGCCAACTCCGAGGGCGCCTGCCCGACCTGCAACGGCGCGGGCGTCATCTACACCGACCTGGGGATGATGGCCGGGGTCGCCAGCACCTGCGAGGACTGTGAGGGCAAGCGGTTCGACGCCTCGGTCCTCGAATACCGGCTCGGCGGCCGGGACATCTCCGAGGTGCTCGCGATGCCGGTGTCTCAGGCCCTGGAGTTCTTCGCCGAGGGCGAGGCCCGCACCCCGGCCGCGCACAAGATCCTGGAGCGTCTCGCGGACGTCGGGCTCGGCTATCTCACCCTCGGCCAGCCGCTCACCACGCTCTCCGGCGGCGAGCGCCAGCGTCTGAAGCTGGCCACGCACATGGGAGAGAAGGGCGGCGTCTACGTCCTCGACGAGCCGACCACCGGCCTCCACCTCGCCGACGTCGAGCAACTCCTCGGTCTGCTGGACCGGTTGGTGGACTCCGGCAAGTCCGTGATCGTCATCGAGCACCACCAGGCAGTCATGGCGCACGCCGACTGGATCATCGACCTCGGCCCCGGCGCCGGCCACGACGGCGGCCGCATCGTCTTCGAGGGCACCCCGGCCGACCTGGTCGCCGCCCGCTCCACCCTCACCGGCGAGCACCTCGCGCAGTACGTCGGCGCCTGACGGCCGCGCCACGGTCGGCCTTGCCCCTTGGACAGGGACAAGGCCGACCGTGGCGGTATGGCTGACGACGCACTGCCGGCCGAGCGGTTGCAACTCGCAGAGGTGAAGGAACTCCTGGCTTCCATCGATGGTCTCCCGATCATGGGCCCGGCTGCCCGCGGCGCCGGCACGCTCGGTGCACGATGCCCGGGCGCTCACGAGCGACCTCGCCGCGCTGGGACGGTCGGTCCGCATCCGGCCGGTGGCCGGTTGGTTCATCGCCGTTGTAGAAGCTGCGAATGACCCTCGCACATCGGATCAATCCCTGACGCGTTGAGGCCGTTGACGCCTCCTGCGGTCTAGTCCTACGCTCCTTCAGAAAATAGATCCGATGTATCCAACCGTCAGGAACCGTCCGTTCGCATCGTGGAGGCACCCCGCAATGACCTCTAGACGAACCGTGCTCGGCTCAGCGCTCGGCGCCACGACGGCCGCCGCCTTACCCGGCGTTGCTGCTGCCGCCACCGCTCCCCCTGATGAAGCCTCCGCGCCCGGCGGCCGCTGGCAGCTTCGCAACCGGATGGACTCCGACGGCGCATGGGCCGGCTTCCTGCGTGGGCAGGATCTGGTGTGGCACCGGCTGCCCACGGTCTGGTACGAGGGCCCGTTCCTCGGCGACGGGCGCCTGGGCAGCATGGTGTACCGGGAGCCGGACGCGAACAGCATCCGCTTCACCGTGCAGCACGGCGAAGTGCAGGACCACCGGCCGGAGTTCGGCAGCGGCTGGGGCACCGCCAGGCTGCCCGTGGGGCACCTGACCCTCGACCCGGCCGGCACCATCGCCTCCGTCGACTGGCGACTGAGCCTCTGGAACGCGGAGCTCACCGGCACGGTCACCACGGACAAGGGCACCCTGACGCTCTCCGCGCTCATCCACGACGGGATCCTCGCCGCACGCGTGACGGCCGACGGCGAGGAGCAGGTCCGCTGGACCTTCCACCCCGAGGAGGCCATCAGTCCCCGCAAGATCCAGGAGGCGCCACCGGCCGGATACGTCGCCAACCCGCCCTGGACCACACAGACCACCGGCGACGTCGAACAGGTCCTGCAACCGCTCGTCGGCGGCGGCCAGACCGCGACGGCCCACCGCCGCTCGGGCGACACCCTCCTGCTCGGCGTGGCCCACAGCCACCCCTCCGACACCCGGGCCGCCGAGGTCTCGCTCAGGAAGATCCAGCGCGCCGGTTCCTACGGCGAGCTCCGCTCCCAGCACACCCGTTGGTGGCACGCCTTCTACCGCAAGAGCTTCGTCTCGATCCCCGACCAGCGGCTGCAGAGCTTCCACTGGATCCAGCTGTACAAGGTCGCGTCGGCGAGCCGCGCGGGCGGCCCCGTGATGGCCACCTCAGGACCGTGGCTGGAACCGACGCCGTGGCCCGCCGTGTGGTGGAACCTCAACGTCCAGCTCGAGTACTGGCTCATCCACGGCTCCAACCATCTCGAACTCGACTCGCTGGTGAGCACGTTGAGGCAGAGCCAGGAGCAGCTGACCGCCAATGTGCCCTCCGCCTACCGCCCGGACAGTGCCGGCATCGGCCGCAGCTCCGACATGTTCGCCGACCGCAGCGTCGGCATGCCCGGCACCGGCGCCGAAGTGGGCGACCTGACCTGGGCGCTGCACAACGCGTGGCTGAGCTACCGGCACACCATGGACGAGACCCTGCTGCGCGACACGATCCACCCGCTGCTGCGCCGCACGATCAACTACTACTGGCACTTCCTCCAGCCCGGCGACGACGGCAAGCTCCACCTGCCCTCGACGCTCTCGCCCGAGTACCCGGTGGTCCCTCCGCGGGACACCAACTACGACCTGGCGCTGATCCGTTGGGGCTGCGCCACGCTCCTGGACGCGACCGCACAGCTCGGGATCGACGACCCGCTGAAGCAGCGCTGGCAGGAGATACTGGCCAAACTGACCCCGTATCCGGTCGACGAGAACGGCTTCATGATCGGCGCGGAGACTCCGTACGCCCAGTCCCACCGCCACTACTCGCATCTGCTGATGGTCTATCCGCTCTACCTCGTGAACTGGGACCAGCCGGAGCAGCGGGAGCTGATCGAGAAGACGGTGGTGCGCTGGCACGCGCTGACCGGTGCGCACCGCGGTTACAGCTACACGGGCGCCGCGTCGATGTACGCGATGATGGGCCGCGGCGACACGGCGCTGACGTATCTGCAGAAGTTCTTCGACCCCACCACGCGCTACCCGTGCCGGGCCAACACCCACTACACCGAGGCCGGTCCGGTCATCGAGACACCGCTGTCGGCCTCGCAGTCCCTGCACGACATGCTGTGCCAGAGCTGGGGCGGTGTCGTACGGGTCTTCCCCGCCGTCCCGTCCTCCTGGCCGGACGTGACCCTGCACGACTTCCGCACCCAGGGCGCCTTTCTGGTCAGCGCCGTCCGCACCAAGGGAGTCACCCGCTTCGTGCGCGTGCGCAGCCTGGCGGGCGAGCCGCTGGAACTGCGCCACGGGCTGTCTGACGGCCGGCTGACCGCCGTCCTCGACGACGGTCGCCCGGCGCACACCCGCACCACCTCCGAGGGCACCCTCGCGATCGACCTCCCCGAGGGCCGTGAGGTCCTGCTGTACACCGGCGACCGGCCCGATCTCGTCATCGCCCCGGTGGCCGTGAGCGAGCCCGGTGCGGCGTGGGGGCTTCCGTAGCGCCGTCCGCACCCGGTGCAGGACAATGACCGCATGGGTGAGCCGGTGGACGAGGCGGTGCGGGCGGTGCCTGCGCCGCCGCTGCGCGGGCTGGTCGGCTGGTACTCCGGCTACCGTCAGCGCGGCATCCCGCACGGCCGGCACCGGGGGCTGCCCTCGCCGTGGCTGACCCTGATCATCACCCTCGACGAGCCGCTCAGCATGGCCGCCCATCCCGATCCGGGCGCCGCCCCCGGCGAATACCCCACCCTGCTGGGCGGCCTGCACCTGACGCCCGCGCTGATCGACGTCCCCGGGCGGCAGTCCGGCATCCAGGTCGCGATCAGCCCGCTCGGCGCCCGCGTCCTGCTGGGGCTGCCCGCGGGAGAGCTGGCCGGGACCGACGCCCACGCCGAGGACGTGCTGGGCGCGGGCATGCGCGAGGTCCACGGCAAGGTCCGCGAGGCACCGGACTGGGCCGCCCGGTTCGCCGTCGTCGACGACTGGCTGCTGGACCGCATGTCCAGAGGCGACGGTGCGCAAACGATCACCCCGGTGGCGGAGGCCTGGCAGCGGCTGCTGTGGGCCGGAGGTCGCCTGCGCATCGACAAGCTGGCCGCCGACACCGGCTTCAGCGAGCGGCACCTGCGCAACCGCTTCCGCGCCGACATCGGCCTCACCCCCAAGGCTGCCGCCCGGGTCATCCGCTTCGACCTGGCACGACGCCGCCTGGCGGCCCTCCCGGGCGTGCCGGACCTCGCGGGGCTGGCCGCCGACTGCGGTTATGCGGACCAGTCCCACCTCGACCGCGAGTTCGCCGCCCTGGCCTCCTGCACACCGAGCGCCTGGCTGGCGCAGGAGTTCCGAAACATCCAATCCGGGCACCATCCGCCGGCGTGACCCTGGTGAGAGCGGCCGGGCACCCCCGGCAGGCTCCCGGCTCCCGCGAAACGGAGGCGCATCACCATGACGACCAGTACGCCCGACACCGGCAAGCAGCCGCCCGCCCCACAGGTCTGGCCCACCCTGCGCGCCCACGACGCCCGCGCGCTGATCCGCTTCCTCGTCGAGGCCTTCGGCTTCGAGGAGAGCGTGGTCCACGCAGAGGGCGACCTGGTCCGGCACGCCCAGCTCAGCTGGCCCGAGGGCGGCGGCATCATGCTGGGCTCCGTACGCGAGGAGAAGGAGCCCGGCACCGGCCCGACGCCGCCCGGTGCCTTCAGCGCCTACGTCGTCACCGCCGACCCGGACGCCGTCCACGCCCGCGCCAAGGCCGCCGGCGCCGAGATCACCACGGATCTGCACGTCACCGACTACGGCTCCCGCGACTTCGCCGCCCGCGACCCCGAAGGCAACCGGTGGTACTTCGGTACATACCGGGGCGAACCGCGCTGATCATCATGAGGTGAGCATTCTCACCCGGACCGGTCACAGCAGGGCCGACCTGGGATTTGTCGCCCTCCGGCCGCTGTCCCGGCATCCACATCACTGCCGCCGTTCACTGGGGGCGCGCACACTGGGGCATGCGCTGCTGCCTGTCCGCTCCCCTCGCCGCTCTCTCGGCCCTGCCGGACCCCTGTCAGATCCTGCGTTCCGGCGCCCTTCTCACCCCCGCCCTGCTGCGGACCGCCGCCGATGCCCTGCGCGGCCCCGCGGGCAGGAGCAGGCACAGCCACCGCGACGGCCTGGCCGCCGTCCATCTGGAACTGGTCACCCTGACCGAGGACCGCGCCGTCATCACCTGGTACACCGGCATACCAGGCACCGACGACGGCTTCGGACACATGCTCCCCGCGGTCACGGAGGGCGAGGTCGTCTACGGCACCCACCCCGGCCGTCTCACCCGCGTCGCGGCGGAGGACGGTCCGGGGGCGCACCACTACGTGGAGCTCACGGACCTGGAGCCCGGGCAGACGTACTACTACCAGGCCCGCTCACGGGGTGTCGCCGCGACGCCGACGCCGCTGCATCTCGTGCGCGGCAACGCCGTCGGCACCAACCGCCACGGGCTGGGCTCGGCCGGAGGCCCCTACTCCTTCACCACGCCGCAGCCGCCGCCGGGGCGGCACCTGCTGTCGATCGCGCTCTGCAACGACCTGCACCTGGGTGAGACCACCGCCGGCCTGGTGACCGGCATGCCGCTGATGCGCGGGATCAGGCAGGAACACGGCCGCGCGCCGTATCCCGAGATCATGAGCCGGGCCGTGGTCGAGGAGGCACGCCGGCGCGGCGCGGACGTGCTGCTGGCCGCCGGAGACATCTCGGCCGGCGGGGCGGCCGAGGACCTGGCCGAGGCCAGGCAGATCCTGGACGGTTTCGGCGCCCACGGTCAGGACTACTTCGTCGTACGCGGCAACCACGACCGGCCCGGACACGGCAACTGCCGCTCCTGTGACGGCGGTTGCGGGGACTCCTTCCGGGACGGGTTCCTCGGCGGCGACGGGCCCGCCTATTTCGCGCGCGAGCTCGGCGGGCTGCGGATCGTCGGGCTCGACACCTACGAGAAGGACGGCAACGGCGCCGACTCGGGCGGCCTCGGCTCCGAGCAACTGGCCTGGTTCCGGGCCAGGTTGAGGGAGAACAGGGACCAGCCCACGGTGGTGTTCGGACACCATCCGCTGGCCGTGCGGGACTCCGTCTTCCCGGTGACCGGCGGGCAGCGCCTCGGCCGCCGTCAGGCCCGCTCCATCCTCGACGCCTACGCGAGCGCACCCGGCGTCTTCCTCCACCATGCGGGCCACACCCACCGCAACAAGCGCACGGTGCTGCCGCAGGCCCCGCACGTCACGATGCAGGAGGTCAGCGCGGTCAAGGACTATCCAGGCGGGTTCTGTCTGCTGCGGATCCACTCGGGCGGGTACGCCGTGAACCACTACAAGGCGAGCGGCGCCGCGGCCCGCGAGTGGACCGAGCGCAGCCGCCGGGTGGCCGCAGGACTGTGGCCGCACCACGCCTTCGGCCGCTCGGTCACCGACCGCAACAGCATGACCGCCCGCGACCTGTCCGGCATCACCCGCCCGGCACCGGCGCTCCCCTCCCAACGCCGGCCCGAGGCGCACGCGATGCGTCCACAGCACTGACCGCTGACGCCGGCCGGCTCAGGAACGGGCGGCGGCCCACCGCACGTCAACGGCAGTGAGCGCCAACGCCAGCGGCCCGGGCGCCAGAAACGCCAGCGGCACCAGCACCCAGGCGCACACGGCGGCCGTCGCCACCGCGAGGAGCACCAAACCGCTGCCGCCCAGGTCCCGTACGGCGTCCTTGGCGGCCTCGCGCAGGGCAGCCGGCCAGTCGTCGAGGGATTCGGAGCGGGCGCAGGCCCTGAGGGCGACCACGGTGGCGCAGGCGCCGATCGCGGCCGCGGCCACCGCGAACAGCGGTGCTCCCGGCAGCCCCGCCCCCGCGAGCGCCAGGTCCGCGGCGAACAGCAGCGCCCCCGCCACGGCGGCGGCGCCTGCGACCAGGTCGCCCGCCCGCAGGCGCCGCCGCAGCAGGGCGAAGTAGCGGCCGGCGGTGACGGGCCGGTCCTCCCGCGCGCCCCGCAGCACCGCGCAGGCCGTCGACAGCGCGGCCGGGGCGGTCAGCAGCGGCAGACAGGCCGCCGCCGTGGCGAGGCCGACGCTCAGCATGTCGGCGAACAGGGTCATGCGCGGCCCGAAGACCTCGCCCGGCTCGCGCGTACGCGTCTCGCTCATCCCGCTCACCCCTTCAGTCCGGAGCTGGCCATGCCCTCCACCAGGAATCGCTGGAAGGCGAGGAAGAACAGCACGATCGGCAGCAGCGCGATCACCGACATCGCGAACATCGGGCCGAACGCCGACTGGCTGGAGGCGTCCACGAACGAACGCAGCGCGAGGGTGAGGGTGAACTTGTCCGGGTCGAAGAGGTAGATCAGCTGGGTGAAGAAGTCGTTCCACGTCCAGATGAACGTGAAGATCGCGGTGGTGATCAGCGCGGGGCGGGTCAGCGGCAGGATCACCTGGAAGAAGCTGCGGAACGGTCCGCAGCCGTCGATGCGCGCCGCCTCCTCCAGCTCCCTCGGCAGCCCCCGCATGAACTGCACGATGAGGAAGACGAAGAACGCCTCGGTGGCGAGGAACTTCGGCAGGATCAGCGGCCAGTACGTGTTCACCATGCCGAGCTTGTTGAAGATGATGTACTGCGGGATCAGCACCGCGTGGTGCGGAAGCATGATCGTCGCGATCATGAAGGCGAACATCGGGCCGCGGAAGCGGAAGCGCAGCCGGGCGAAGGCATAGGCCGCAAGGGAGCAGCTGATGACGTTGCCGACGACCGCACCGCCCGCGATCAGCAGCGAGTTGCCGAGCAGCCGCCAGATGGACACGTGGTTCACGCCGTCCAGGGCGGTCTTGTAGTTCGACCATTCCAGGTGGCTGGGCAGGAGGTTGAGGCTTGCGATGACCTCGTCGGCCGGTTTCAGGGACGTCGCGAGCAGCCAGGCCAGCGGGTAGAGCATGACCAGCAGTGCGGCCGGACAGCCGACATGTACGGCGATGCGGCCCCAGCGAACGGGCTTGCGGACTACGGCTGTTGTGGTCATCGCTCCCCCTCGGAGGCGTAGAAGACCCAGGAGCGCGAGGTGCGGAACAGCACCGCGGTGACGACGCCGATCACGAGCAGCAGCACCCAGGCCATGGCGGAGGCGTAGCCCATGTGGGAGGCGACGAAGCCGCGGTCGTAGAGGTAGAGGGTGTAGACGAGGGTCGAGTCCGCGGGGCCGCCCTTGCCGCCGCTGACCGCGAAGGCGGGGGTGAACACCTGGAACGCCTGGATGGTCTGCAGCACCAGGTTGAAGAAGAGCACCGGGGACAGCATCGGCACGGTGACGGACCGGAACTGCCGCCACCTGCCCGCCCCGTCCACGGCCGCGGCTTCGTACAACTCGGCCGGTATCTGCTGCAGACCGGCCAGGAAGATGACCATCGGCGCACCGAACTGCCACACCGTCAGCAGCGCCACGGCGAGCAGCGCCCAGCCGGGTTCGTCGACCCAGCCGCCGGTGCCGAAGAGGTTGTCCACGGTGCCGCCGTCGTTGAACACCGCACGCCACACGAGGGCGATGGACATGGACGCGCCGAGCAGCGAGGGTGCGTAGAAGGCGGAGCGGTAGAAGCCCTTGCCGCGCTTCATGGTCTTCAGGGCGAGCGCGACCACGAGGGCGAGCGCCAGTTGCAGTGGCACCGCGATCACGACGTACGTCAGCGTCGTCACGACGGACCGCCAGTACCGCGGGTCCTCGGTGAACATCTGCGTGTAGTTGCGCAGGCCCACCCAGTGCGGCGGGTTGAACAGGTCGTAGTCGGTGAAGGAGAGATACAGCGACACGGCCATCGGCAGCAGGGTGAGGACACTCGCGCCGAGCACCCACGGGGACAGGAACACCCAGGCGGCGCCCTCGCGTTCCCGCTTGGGGCGGCGCCCGGCGGCGGGCGCGGGCCGGGGCGAGCGTGCGGTGGGTGCGGGGATGTCGGTGGTGGTCATGACCTCAGCTCCGCCTTCGCCTCGGTGACATAGTTCTCGGCCGCCCGGCGCGGCGACATGCGCTCGTACGACACCTGGTCGTAGTCGCGCTGGAAGGTGGTCTGCAGTGCGTTGTCACCGGAGGGCGGAGCCTGCGGCGGGTCCTTGAGGGAGCCCTCCAGGGAGGACTGGAAGTCGGCGACCGTCCTGTCGAAGTCCTTGAGCCGGGAGGCGGTCTGCTTGCGGATGGTCTCGTTGACGGGGATGCCGCGGGTCGCGCCGAGGATCTTCGCCGCCTGCCGGTCGTTGAGGAGGAAGTCGACGAGTGCGGCGGCCTCCTTGCGGTGGCCGGTGTGGGCTCCTATGCCGAGGAACATGGACGGCTTGAAGTACTGGCCGGGCGTGCCGTCCTCCCCCGACGGCATCGGTGCGAGCGCGACGCCGCCCTTGACGAGTGCGAGGTAACCGCTGGACGGGGCGTCCCAGTTGAAGTCGGCGGTGGCCTTGCCACGGCCGAGCGGGGTGTTCTCGACGGAGCCGTCGAGCTGGGTGGTCTGTTCGGCCGGGGAGACGGCGCCCTCCCGGCGGAGCCGGTCGGTGAAGGTCCACCAGCGGGCGAGGTCGTCCGCGCTGAAGCCGAGGCCGCCGGCCTTGGTGTAGAGGGCCTTGCCCTGGCCGCGCAGCCACACCTCGAAGGCGTCCTCGCTCTGGCCCGGGTCGGTGGCGCCGGGCCTGCCGGTCCTCTTGGCCAACTCCCTTACGTCGTCGGCCCATTGGGTCCAGGTCCAGCCCTTGCGCGGGAGGGGCACCCCGGACGCCTTCCAGGCGGCGACGTCGTAGACGACGGTCTCGGTGCCGCGGCCCTGCGGAATGGCGTACTGGGTGCCGTTCACCCGGCCGGTGGCCAGCAGGCCCGGGGCGATCTCGGCGGTGCGCAGGACGTCCTCGACCTTGCCGAGGTCGAGCAGGACGTGGCCGGAGGCGTACTGGTCGATCTGACGGTAGTCGAGCTGCATCACATCGGGGGCGTCGCCGCCCGTGGCCTGGATGGCGAGCTTCTGCTTGTAGGCGTCGTAGCCGGAGAACGACGTCTGCACCCGCACGTTCGGATGCTGTTTCTCGAACAGGGCGACGGCCTGTTCGGTGCGTGCCGCGCGGTCGGGGTTGCCCCACCAGGTGTAGCGCAGCACGACCTTGCCGCCACCGGCCGACTCCCCGGATCCCCCGCAGCCGGCCAGCATCGCACTGAGCACGAGTGCGGCGGCCGCTGCGCAGAACCCCTTTGTCCTGTGTCCGGGCATGCCGAGGTCACCTCTTTTCTCACGACTGCTTGCTCTCAGGACCGGTCGGTCACCACGCCAGACCCGCCAGGTGGCCGGCGACACGGTCGCGGTCCCAGGCGCCGTCGGCGACGACAAGCCGATAGCGGTAGGCGAAGGACGCGCCGGGCGGCAGCTCGAACTCCTCGAAGAACGCCCAGGAGAACGCGACCGTGGGGATGGGTTCGGAGCGCACGAACCAGTGCGAGTCGTGGATCGCCGACTGCCCGTCGAGGTTCTCGGGTGCGTGGGCGAAGACGAGCGTGGAGTGCGCGTCGACGTCGTCGTGCTCGGTGGTGAAGGCCAGCCAGGGGCCCTGGGTGCCCATCAGCTTGCCCGCGTCCGCGCCCGCTCCTCCGTCGGCGTCGGGTCCGAAGGCGGTGCCGCCGGTGAAGTCGCGGGGGCCGCGCCACTGCAGACCGGTGTAGCCGGCCATCTCGCGGCCCTCGGTTGTGGGCGATCCGAAGGCGAGGGGCTCCTCGCGGAGGTTGGTGAGGTGGATCGACCAGTCCAGCACCCAGGCTCCGGCCTCCGGGTCGACGGAGTGGACGGTGAGCCCGCGCTCCTCGCGTGCCCACTCGGCGCCACCGTTCTCCACCCAGGTGAGGGCCTCGGTGAAGGCGAGCCGGTCGTCCTCGACCGTGAACGCGGGGAAGCCGTCGTGGCGCATCGAGCCGATGCGCTCGGGCAACGGCAGATAACCATGGCCGTGGACATAGCAGTTGCCGCCCCAGAAGTTCTGCCCGGACAGATGACTCGCCGTCATCTGCAGGCCCTTGTGCCAGCGGTGGTCGCTGGGACGGTAGCCGGTCACGGTACGTCCGGCGAGGGTGCGCACCGGGTGCGCGTAGGGCTTGCGCGCCTCGAAGGCATCGGGGTCGGGACGGTAGACGTAGCGGAGGATCTCGGTGCCGTCCGGCGCCGCGACGGCGATGTGGTCGCCGTACACGTGACTGACGCGAATGCTCATGCGCACTCCTCGGGGCGCAGTGTGGGGGTGGTCGCCATGCCTGGCCTGGTTGCAGAAAGCGCTTGTGCCCGAAGGTGACCTTAGGTGCGGGGGAATGTCAGGACAACCCCCCGTGCAGCGATGGGTGTCCGCACGAGCAAACAGGGCCCAGGGGATCGAACTCATCACGCCTGTATCCCGCTTGGGATTGGTATGGACCTCCCCTCCATCCCCCGCTAGGCTCTGCCGCGCATGAAGTGAGAGCGCTCTCAACGTTCTGCTGTTCCACCCCCACCCTGCTGGAACAACGAAGGGGCCACTCCCTTGAGACCCACAACAGCCATGCGCGCCGCACTGTCCGCACTCCTCCTGGTCGGCGGCTGGGCCACCGCGAGTGCCGTGCCGGCCTCTGCCGCCGGCTCCCCCTCGCGCTCCCCGGAGCCACCGGCCTCCGCCTCGCTCCTGGCCTCCATGCGGCACGACCTGGGCCTGACGCAGAGTCAGGCCGAAGCGCGTCTGGCCGCCGAGAAGACGGCGACGGCCGTGGAGCAGAAGGCCAAGCGTGCCGCCGGGTCGTCGTACGGCGGCTCCTGGTTCGACGCCGGAAGCGGCAGGCTGACCGTCGCCGTCACCCGCGGCGCCAACACCGGGGCCGTGCGCGCGACCGGCGCGACCGTACGCCTCGTGCAGCACAGCGCGCGGCAGCTGGACGCGGCGAAGGCACGCATCGACGCGCTCTCCGCGCCCGCAGGCATCGGCAGTTGGTACGTCGACGCCAAGACGAACAAGGTAGTCGTGGACGTCGTCACCGCACACCGTAATGACAACGATGTCCGCGCCTTCCTGGCCCGAGCCCGCCAGGCCGGCCCGGTCACCGTGCAGGAGACCACCGAGGCACCGCAGACGTTCGCCGCCGGCACCGTGGGCGGCGACCCGTACTACACCGGCAACGTCCGTTGCTCCATAGGTTTCTCGGTGTACGGCGGCTTCGTCACCGCCGGGCACTGCGACCAGCACACGGGCGCGGTGTACGGCTGGGACGGCTCCTATGTCGGCAACTTCCAGGGCTCGTCGTTCCCGGACAACGACTACGCCTGGGTGAACGTGGGCAGCGGCTGGTGGACCGTGCCGGTGGTGCTCGGCTGGGGCACCGTCTCCGACCAGCTCGTGCGCGGCTCCGCGGAAGCCCCTGTCGGTGCGTCCATCTGCCGCTCCGGCTCCACCTCGCACTGGCACTGCGGCACCGTCCTGGCCAAGAACGAGACGGTCAACTACAGCCAGGGCGCCGTCCACGAGCTGACGAAGACGAGCGTCTGCGCCGAGCCCGGCGACTCCGGCGGCTCCTTCATCAGCGGCGACCAGGCGCAGGGCGTCACCTCCGGCGGCTGGGGCAACTGCAGCTCCGGAGGCGAGACCTGGTACCAGCCGGTCAACGAGATCCTCAACCGGTACGGGCTGACGCTGCAGACCGCTTGAGGCCGCGCCGCCGCTGTCGAGCGGGCCTCGCCCGGGACCAACCGGCGGAGCCCGCACAAGCCTTGCGCAGATGCGAAGGCCTATCGGAACGCAGCGATATGGCTCCGCGCCCAGCCGGCGAACATGCGGGGCACGCGATGGAGGACCTGCTCGACGTCGGAACTGATGCGCTGCTCGGCAGGCATGGGCTCACCGACACCAGCACGGGCTGCCCCTCCAGACCGCCCGAGGCCGCGCCGCCCCGGTCGAGCGGGCCTCGCCCGGGACCAACCGGCGGAGCCCGCACAAGCCTTGCGCAGATGCGAAGGCCTATCGGAACGCAGCGATATGGCTCCGCGCCCAGCCGGCGAACATGCG